>JAAUZS010000151.1 GCA_014804495.1 Lachnospiraceae bacterium | reverse complement strand
CTATCAGACTAAGGACTCGGCTGTGCAGGCAAAAAATGATTTTGCGCAAAATCTCTCAAATATAGCACATCAGATTAAAACTCCGATTACGGCTATTTCTTTATCCATACAGATGATAAAGAAGGAATATGAAAGTAAACATTTAGAACAGGTAGAAAAACAGCTTTTGCGGCTGACGAATTTAGAGGAGGCTCTGCTTGTTTTATCACGGCTTGATGCCGGAACATTGCTTTTGCAAAAGAATGAAGTGGATGTTTTTACTCTGCTTGTTCTTGCGGCGGATAATTTGCAGGAGCTGCTTGTTAATTCCGGCTCCTTTATAGATATACCGGAATCGGGTGAAATGACGATCATTGCGGATTTGGACTGGACGATGGAGGCAATAATGAACCTGATGAAGAATTGTATGGAGCATAATCCCGGCGGAACGATACATTGTTACTATGAGCAGAATCCATTATATACGGAAATCCGGATATGGGATGATGGAAATGGATTTGCAAAAGAGGATATACCCCATCTTTTTGAACGGTTCTATCGTGGGAAAAATGCGGGAGACGGCGGTATCGGAATCGGATTGTCTCTTGCAAAAGAAATTGTTGAACGTCAAAACGGAACCATAAGAGCGTACAATAAGCCTGATGGCGGAGCTCTTTTTGAAATACATTTCTACAGTCACTGAGTTGTAACTTTCGTCTGTTATGCTGTTGGTATACTGATAATAGAGGAAAGGAGAAAATCAGAATGGAAATCTTAAAATGTGAAGGAGTAAAGAAGGTATACGGTTCGGGAGACAACCGGACAGTGGCGCTTGACGGGATTAATCTGTCAGTGGACAAAGGGGAATTTGTGGCGATTATCGGGGCCTCCGGTTCAGGGAAGTCCACGTTGCTGCATATTCTCGGGAGTGTGGACAAGCCTACGGATGGAAAGGTCATTATAGACGGAACTGATTTATCCCAATTAAACCAGACACAGGCAGCAATTTTCAGGCGCAGAAAGGTGGGGCTTGTATATCAGTTTTATAACTTGATTCCAACCCTTACTGTGCGGAAAAATATTCTTATGCCTCTTGCGCTTGATAGGAAAAAACCAAATCAGGAATACTTTGAGAAGGTTGTAAGTTCTCTCGGTATTGCCGACAGGCTTGAGGCTCTGCCTAACCAGTTATCAGGCGGCCAGCAGCAGCGAGTTGCGATTGCGCGCTCGTTGATTTACAGACCGGCTTTGCTTTTGGCGGATGAACCAACAGGAAATCTGGACCAGAAAAATTCCAAAGAGGTCATGGATATGCTGAAACTGTCTAACCACAATCTGAAGCAGACCATTATACTTATTACTCATGATGAGAAGGTGGCTCTGGAAGCAGAACGCATTGTTACGGTTGAAGACGGGCGAATTATCAGTGACGAGAAGCGGAGGTGATGGATATGTGGAAAGATTATTCATCGGATTATATTAAAAATAATCGCGTCTCCGGCTTGTCAGTCAGGCTCTCGGCATTTATTTCAGCTTTACTTTTATCATTATTGTGTGGTCTGTTCTATAATGCATGGAAATATGAGGTTGAACGGATTGAACTTGAGGAAGGCGGCTGGCAGAGCCGTATTATCGGAGAACTTGCTGCGGAGGATATAGAAGCAATAAAGAACTTTGCCAATGTAAAAGATGTAGTAATAAACCAAAATGGGGCTCAAGGGACAGAATCTGCATTTGATATTTATTTTGATGATATGAAATATGTTTTTTCTGATACTCCCCGTATTGCTGAACAAGTCGGGATTTCGCCGGAAAATATTGTTTATAATTATGAGCTTATGGCAATGTATCTGATTCGTGATTCGAGTGATACTGCCCCAAGACTGATATTTCCGATGTTTATACTGATAACGTTGGCAGCGTCGTTCTCGCTTATAATAATTATCCATAATTCTTTTGCAGTATCCATGAACGCGAGAATTCATCAGTTTGGTATATTTTCCAGCATCGGCGCAACGCCGAAACAGATTCGTACATGTCTTTTGCAGGAAGCCGCTGCTCTTTGTGCCGTACCGATATTATTGGGGAATCTGCTTGGCATTGCAGGGAGCATGGGATTGATGCATTTATCAAATATCTGGCTTGGGAGCGATATCCCGGGACGTCATGAAGCTGTACCCGGTTATCACCCGTTGGTCTTGTTAGTGACATTGTTTATAACAGTGCTGACTATATGGATTTCCGCATGGATGCCGGCAGGAAAATTAAGCAGACTTACACCGCTTGAAGCAATTAAAAACACCGGAGAATTGCAGTTAAAGCGCAGGAAAAATTCATATCTGCTAACATTTTTATTCGGTGTAGAAGGAGAGTTGGCCGGGAATGCATTAAAGGCACAGAGGAAAGCCTTGCGGACGACAAACATATCTCTGGTATGTTCGTTTATGGCATTTTCGGTTATGTTGTGTTTCTTTTCACTTTCAGATATCAGCACAAGAGAAACCTACTTCGAAAGGTATCAGGATGTATGGGATGTAATGGTTACGGTTAAGGATTCAGAAGTGGCTGACTTTGAAGAAACAGAGGCGGTTCAGGGACTTGATGGAGTAAAAAGCGCCATTGTGTATCAGAAGACAACAGCAAAGAGAATTATTGCAGAGGAAGAAATAAGTGAAGCCATGAAATCCTTTGGCGGATTTTCTCATGCTTCGGCTGACTATGTAACTCAGGTCGATGGCGGCTGGATGGTTAATGCACCGATTATCATTTTGGACGATAACAGTTTTCTTGCTTATTGTGAGCAGATTGGCATTGCACCGCGGCTGGATGGGGCTGTAGTACTAAATCGGATTCGTGATGTGACAAATCCTGATTTCAGACATCCTGATTTTGTTCCTTATTTGAAAGTGGACAATACAGCGAAAAACGTCGCAAGTGTTTTGGAAAGGCATGATAATGGAGAAGTGACAGCCGAGATACCCATTTTGTCTTATACGGAAAAGCTGCCTGCTTTAAGAGAGGAATATGCAACAATTGATTATTATGAACTGGTGCATTTTATGCCTTTATCTTTATGGAAAGAGATTAAGGCGCAATTAGGGAAAACAGAAAAGGACATCTACATCTGTATTCTCGGCAGGGAAGATGCGACATTGGAAGAACTGAATGCACTGCAGGATGAGATTATTCGGCTTGTCGGTGGGAAATATACCGTAGAATATGAAAACCGCATTCAGGAGTATGAGACAAATAATAGGCAGATACAGGGATTAAAGGTATTTTTTGGCGGATTCTGCATCCTGCTTGCAATAATAGGGATTGGTAATGTGTTCTCCAATACGCTTGGCTTTGTGCGTCAAAGAAAAAGAGAGTTCGCGCGTTATATGTCTGTTGGACTTACACCTGAAGACATCAGGAAGATGTTCTGTATAGAGGCGTTGGTTTTGGCAGGGCGTCCTATTTTGATTACAATTCCGCCGGTGCTCGTTGCAGTATGGTATATGCTAAAGCTGAGTTATGTCGGAATAGGAGAATTCATGGCCAAGATACCGTTAGCTCCAATCATAATTTTCATGCTGGCTATTTTAGGCTTTGTGGCGCTGGCATATTACCTTGCATGGCGTAATGTACGCAAAATCAGTCTGGCTGAGGTTCTCAGAGATGATACGATGATGTAAAATTTCTCTTCCCAAACCTACTGTTTTCATTTATGATGATATAATAAACGCAAGCTCAGCAGCTTGCGTTACAAGAATTACTTCGTAATTCTTATTGGAGTGATATACTTTAGTCGCTTCTGTGGCTATGATATAATAAAGGTTCTGCGAGGAGGGAATGTATGCAGATATTCATATGTGATGATGAGTCACAGATACTTGCTGATATTGCAAAAAGGGTTTCAGAATGTCTGCCGAACAGTAGCATTCGGACTTTTATTTCGGGTGTTGAGCTTCTTGAATGCTTGAAAATGGAGATTTGCGACGTTTTGTTGTTAGATATCGACATGCCGGATATAACCGGACTGGAAATCGCCGAACGTCTTGCCGGGCAGGAGAAACGGCCGCTCCTTCTGTTTGTGACAAGCCATGACGAACTGGTCTACGACAGTTTTCAGTACCACCCTTTTGCATTTCTGCGTAAAAGCTGCTTTGACAAGGAAATCGGGGCAGCGCTGACTGATTGCGTGCGGGAATTAGGGCGCAGGGAAAAGCATTTTTGTTTCAAAGCGGAAGGAAACAGGATAAGCCTGCTTCTTTCCGACATTTTATATTTTGAAGCCGAAGGAAACTACCTTATACTTTTTTCCAAAGAGAGACAATATCGTTTCCGAAGCACGATTACGTCTGTGGAGAATGCGTTGTCAGGCTGCGGTTTTATCCGTATACATAAAGGATTTCTGGTTAATCAGACGTCTGTCAGGCTTATGAACTCAGAGAAAATGGAACTATCAGACGGCACCATACTTCCCATCGGCAAAAGTTATACGAAAACGGCAAAAGAACAGTTTCTGAGGTATATGAGAACATGAAACGCTATAGTCAATTAAAGAAAGAGTTGGATGCACAGGAAGAAAAATATTTAAGAATTATGTCGCAAAAGTCAGAATTGGAGTATCAGCTCGCAATGAAAAGTGAAGAAGCAGCATACTTAGGGAGGCAGGAAAGCGACATGCGCGCTCTGCATCAAAGTGTCCGCCAGCTAAAGCATGACATGAAAAATCATCTCATGGTGATTGCTTCTTATCTGAACAGTAAGGATTATGAAGCGGCAAAAACATATACTTCGCAGATTCTGGACAAGCTTAATACGATGCACAGTTATATTGAAACAGGGAATTACCTGCTAAACCATATTCTGAATGAGAAACTGGAATTTGCCAGAAGCTGTGGAATTGCAATAAAGGCAGAGATTGAAAACATTTCATTTGCCGGAATGCGCAGCATAGACTTTTCCGCATTGCTTACCAATCTTCTGGACAATGCCATTGAAGCAAGCAAAAACGAACCGGACGGGGAATTGATTATTCACATATTTCAGGAGAGAGGATATGATGCAATCAGTGTTAAAAACAAAATCGATAAGTCGGTTTTAGAGGAAAATCCTGAGTTACATTCTACAAAGGAAGATAAGGAGAAGCACGGAATCGGTATTTCACAGATAAAAGAGATTGTCGCTGTCTATGATGGTATCTGTGATTTTTATGAGAAAGAAGGTTACTTCTGTTCCCGTGTGTTTATCCCACAATAAGCGTCGTTTATCCCAACCCCTTGCATTCATCAGATGCAGGGGGTATTTTGTATAATAGGAATTGTGCCACAGCGACGATTTTTGTAAGTGAGGAAAGGTCCATGATATTTTTTGAACATGTCAGTAAGTTTATTCTTTCGGATTTAAGCATCCATATTCCACAGGGAAAATCGCTGGGGCTTATCGGTCCTTCCGGCTCAGGTAAGACCACTTTTTTAAAGCTGGCGTGTGGTCTGTTGCGGCCGGAATCAGGCTGCGTTCATACCATGCGGCTTATTCCTGAGAAGAACCGGCAGAAATTAGGAAACATGACAGGGGCGTTTTTTGCTGATATTCCTTTTTTTCAGGGAACGGAGACGGTGGAAAGTAATTTCAGGAATTTAAAAATATCCTATCGGATGCGGGATGATATCTTTAGCAAAGAATATTATATACTTGCAGAGCGGTTGGGATTTTGTTCTTTTGAAAAAGAAAATGTGCAGCAGCTTTCGCTTGGACAAAGACGCCGTGCGGAGCTCGGAGCCATTCTTATGACTTGTCCGAAACTCCTATTGTTAGACGAACCGACAGAAGGTCTGGACCAGACGGCGAAGGACAGTCTGCGGGAAATATTAAGGGAGAGACAGGCGGAAGGAACTACTGTTGTCATAAGTTCACATAATATGGAAGAAATTTCCGCACTTTGCGAAAGAATTGCGCTTATAGACCACGGTATTCTACGTTATTACGGTGAAAAAGAACTCTTATTAAAGCACTTTGCGCCTGATGAAATGATGGAAATAAGCTTTTCAGGAAAAATTCCTGACATGGAAGACCTGCCGCTTAAGAGTTACTCACTTAATCAGAATAAATTAAAACTGACCTACAATTCCAATTACGTCACTTCTGCAGAACTGCTTCGCAATATTTTGGCACAGACCACGATTACTGCGGTAAATACGCGTAAATCAGGACTTTCAGATGCAGTAAGCAGAATAGAGAAGGGGGAAAACAATGAGCTTTATTGAAGTAAACGAGGTAAGTAAATCTTTTCGGGTTAGCAAACGTTCCGCCGGTATTCCGGGCATGCTGGCGAATCTGGTTGTTCCGAAATATGAAAAGAAAAGGGCGGTAAACAACATCAGTTTTTCCATTGAACAGGGAGAAATGGTCGGATTTATCGGGCCGAACGGCGCAGGAAAATCGACTACCATTAAGATGTTGTCAGGTATCTTATATCCGGACGAAGGAAACGTGCGGGTAAACGGATATATCCCATACAAACAGCGTAAAGAGTACGTGGGTAGCATCGGCGTTGTATTCGGTCAGAAGTCCCAGCTTCAATGGGATTTGCCGGTTATCGACAGCTTTGAACTGCTAAAAGCAATTTACCGTATACCGGATGATGTCTATCGGAAAAATCTGAAGCGCTTTATGGATATGCTTGATATGTCCGGTTTCATAAACCAGCCGGTCCGTCAGCTTTCTTTGGGGCAGCGGATGCGTGCCGACATAGTCGCAGCGCTCTTACATTCACCGCAGATTGTCTTTTTCGACGAACCGACCATAGGCGTTGACGTCGTCGGAAAGGAAACCATCAGGAATTTTATCTGTGAACTTAACGCCAAGGACAAGGTTACCATGATTTTTACCACACATGACATGCAGGATATCGAGAAAACCTGTAAAAGACTGATTATCATAGATAAGGGTGCCAAGGTATACGACGGACTCCTTTCCGGCATCCGCGATGCTTACGGAACAACCAGGCAGGTGGACGTAGAGTTTGTGCAGGACTGCACGGTAGCACCGATTGAACATGTGGAAATCAAAGAGCTCGACACACCCGGCGGACGTAAAAAACGTTTTCTGTTTGAGAGCAGGGAAGTGCATATTGACTCCCTGATGAGTTCACTGTTAGCCGATTATGCAATCAGGGATCTCATGGTTTCCGAGCCTGAAATAGAAGGGCTTATACGAAAAATTTATAATGGGGAGGTGGCACGATGACAATCCTCTATCCTTATTTTGCCTTTGCCAAAAAGAGCTTTCTTGGAAGGAGCGCATACAGGTTTAATCATTTCATGGGGATTTTAAATACTATCCTACGTATTTTTATTTTTTGGGAAATTTACCGCGCTCTTTATGGTGGAAGAACAGAGGTTGACGGCATTACAATCACAATGGTTGGCACCAACTTTATTCTGTCGCTGGGACTGGATGCCGTGTTTTTTGTCAACGACTATTACCTTCCGAATCGTATTCAGGACGGAAGCATTGCAACCGAAATGCTGCTGCCGGTAAGTTTCCACGGAAGAATGCTTGCGGATAATCTGGGAAATGCCCTGTTTCAATTGCTGTTTCACTTTGTTCCCGCAGTGGCAGTATCCGTGATTTTCATCGGAATTGCAGCCCCGGCAGATCCTTTGATGCTGCTTTTGTTCCTTCTTAGCGCTTTGTTCGGCTACGGAGTTTTATGGACGATCAGCTTCGCAGTGCAGATGCTTTCTTTTTGGATTATTAATGTATGGAGCGTCATGACGATTAAAAATGTATTTATTAACGTGCTGTCAGGTTCCATGATACCGCTTTGGTTTATGCCGGATTGGATGAACGGAGTTATTCGTTTTACGCCTTTTTCCTCCATTTATTTCATGCCGGTGCAGATTTATCTGGGACAGCTGTCATTACCGGAAATCCTGCAAGGCTTTTTGCTTCAGTTATTCTGGATTGTTTTTTTGTTCTTTGTTGGAATGTTGCTTTGGAAAAAGGGACAAAAAAAGCTTGTTGTGCAGGGTGGCTAGATTGAGAAAGGAGAAAGATTCTTATTATGAAAAACGATACGATACATCTTATAGGCGTCTACACCGGAACCATTATGAAATCATGGTTTCAATATAGAGTGGATACGGTTCTTAAGTCCCTTACCGTATTCTTAAGAGAAGCAACCGGAATCATTGTAATCTATTTTACATTGCTTAAATTTGATACCTTAAATGGCTGGGATATGCATGAACTGCTGTTCTTGTTCAGTCTTTTGTTCTTAACCTATGGAATTCTCATTATTTTCTTTACCGGATTGCGTGATTTTGGGGGAACGGTCCGTAACGGAGGTTTTGACCGCTTCATTTTAAGACCGCGAGGGCTTCTTTTTCAGCTTATTTTTTCCAATGCAGACTGGTTTGCCGCAATCGGACATGGCGGACTGGGGATTGTACTGTTTGTAAGTACTGCGGGAAAAGTGGGAATTACATGGAGTGCCGGTACTATAATTTACTATATTGTTGCAGTTATAGGCGGAGTCATGATTCAGGGGGCGATTTTCTTGTTTCTTGCCACCCTTAATATCTATCTGCTCGAAACAAACAGCCTGAAAGAACTTTTTTACTGGAATATGCGAAAATTTGCGGGATATCCTATCAGTATCTTTCACAAAGCCATTCAGTTTTGTATGATTTATATCGTTCCGTTTGCCTTTGTCAACTATTTCCCGGCGCAATATCTCCTGCGCAAGGAAGATATGGCAGGCTATCCTGCGATTTACATGTACCTTACTCCTGTTGTCGGAGTGGTTCTGTATCTGGCGGCTTATGGCTTTTGGAGGTACAGTCTTAGATTTTATAAGAGTTCCGGGAATTAATTTCAAAAATAAGATTCTGAATATTTCTCGATAAATTTCATATATTATCGTTGATTGTAATTATCAAAATATCCATCCTTGACAGGAAGATATGTTTTTGGTAAACTTACAATCAGCGATTAGGTTTCAGATACTCGTGAGGACTGAGACCGGGGGAGGACCTGAGGGCCCTCCTTTTAACATATAAACAGGAGTAATATTCTTTGAAGCCATTTCTTACTCGTACGCCTGATACAAAAACCCTGCATTTGATACCAATTCAGCAGCAAATCCCTTCCTATTGCAACTTTTATACTGTATGATTCGTATTATTGATATAAGGAAATTCTTGATATAAATAATATGCGTATAATAGTTACCACATACAGAAAAAAGTCGCAATGCTGCGCATGCACTCAAATTCGTAAGTTGAGAAAGGAACAGGGGTATCATATGGACAACACAATGAATTTCAGCGCTATGACCAGATTTTGTCACAATATTCTCATGACTTGTCAGGCACAGAACAATAGAACAAGCAGCGCTTATAGAGCAGAAAATACAAGCTTCCATGATAAGTTAGTTGAGAAAAGCACAGAGGGGCAGAGCGGAAAAAGTGAAGGAATATCGGATACAAGGAGTATGAACGGTATTTTAGTTGAGGATATGTCCATGGAAGAGTATAAAAGCTATATTTATGATAAGATTGGCTCGCTTCCGGTGGATTCTACCAATATGCAGGATTCCATATCCGTTCATATATCCGATGAAGGCTTTGAAGCCATGAAAAATGATCCGGAGTATGAGAAATGGGTTCTGGATACCCTGAAATTTAATTTTCAAAACCCCGACCCATGGAGCGGCGTAAGCGGCGGAAAATTTATAATTTTCCATTTCGGCGCAACCAAAGAAGACTGCCGTACGGAAGTCTGGCGTCTTGGGTTTCGGAGCGGAAACGGATATAAACAGTTTAATGAAAAATCCGAAGACAGCTTCTGGGAGCGCAGGGCTAAGCGTAGAAAGCAGTTAAAGGAAGAACTGGATAAAATGCAGGAAAAGAAAGCTATTGCCAGGCAGATGGCAAAATCACAGTATTTTGCGGAGCTTGCAGCTATAGAGCAGACAGAAAATGAAACAGGAGAGAAAATAGGGGAACCGCTAAACTATGATATGCTGGCAATGCAGATTTTCTCGACTTTTAAGACTAATATTTTATTGGAGTCTTTAAGGGGGAAAAAGGCGGATTAGCGGTTACAGATTGCAGAAGGTTTTACAATAAACTAACATAAGAATATAGTGGATAGGAGATTTGAGTTATGTCATTAACAGGAATCGGATATAATAATCAAAATTACATACAGGAGTCAAGTCAAAACTCAGGAATTACAAAAGCAACGAGTAGGAATAAGGCAGGAGCAAACATGAATGCTGAGAGTACGGATTTCAGCTTAAAATATGTTCAGGCCGGCAGCGGAAACAAAGTTTATTTGGATCCGGAGGCGATTTTTTCAGTATGCCATGCGCAGAGCGGCGAGAGCATTAATGTATACAGGGCAGAGGATTTCTCGGAAGAAAGTCCCATATACATTGTAAAAGGAACAGACGGTAACGGAAATGAGTATGAGGAAAAAATCGATGTGAGCAAAGTAAATCCTAATAACTGCTCTTACAAGGAGATGCTGGTATTGGGCATTCACACAGGAAAGAAATCGGATTCACTTTTCTTTTCGATGTCAATTTTAAAGGACAAAGCGGCAAGTGCTTCTTATAGCGACAAAGCCGATTATATGTCAATGCTGTCCGAGCTTAGGAGCGATATGAAAACACTCGGTAACTGGGATGGATACCTGAGGTATGACAAAATAATAACGGATATTTTAGAATACTGCAAAAACAGGAAAATGCAGCACGGAAATGAAGCTGAAAAATTAATTGAAAACTCAAACAGTTTAAAAAGTGAAGACGTTGGAAAAACAAAAGAGGATGAAGAGTCAAAAACAGACTCGGAAGTCATCGTAAAGCCGGATGGCTCCAGAGTTTTGATTACGACTACTCAGATTGGCGGAATGGAGATGGTGATGAGCCTTAAAATTTCTGAGCCGACTGAATCTGAAAACTGAAACCGGAGAAGGAACTAAGTATTCTTGGAATCGAGTGCGCTGGCACTCGATTTTTTAATGTGGCGGAATATATTCGATCAGATCACAAATATCACAATCCAAGGCATAACATAAACGTGCCAGAACAGCAAGGTCAATGCGTTGTACATCATTGTCACGATATGCTTTTAACTGTGTACGCTGCATTTCAGAGCGGAATGCCAATTTATTGACACTAATATTCTGGCTCTTCATTATCTCATCAAGTTTTAATCGGATTCTACCAAATTCTATATCTTTCACACTGATAACCATACCTTTCTCTCAACCTGCAAGTTTTAGATTTATCCGCTAATTAATGATAGATTACGGAAAAACATCTTGAAATGAGCTTGTATATATAGTATATTTACATGAGTAGATATATACTCATATAAATTGTTTGAAATGTAAAAAACATGCTGAAAGAATAGTACAAAAAATGTATAAGAATATGAAAAGTTTTCCAAAGATTGCGGTTATAGTTCCCATTTATGATGTAGAGCAAAAACTAGTTGAGAATTGTCTTGAAAGCATTATTGCACAGACGTATCAAAATATTGAAATTATATTGGTAGATGATGGAAATACTGAGGACTATGCAGCATTTATTGATGGAATGAAGGAAAAAGATGAGCGGATTTCTGTTTTAAGACATGATGAAAACCGTGGCTTGTTTCAGGCAAGACTTACCGGAGTAAAATTCTCTCAATCTGAATATATAGCATTTGTGGATGCCGATGATACTATAACAATTGATTGGATTAGGCTTTTGGTAAAAAATGCCGAAAAAAATCATTCGGACATTGTTATGGGAAAAACAATATGTATGGATGAAGATGGATTTAAGTACGTTTTTAACAGCAATTATTCTTTATGCACGCGTGGAGATATTGAAAAAGAGGAGATTTTTGAATTTTTTATAAAGGATTGTGGATTGGATTTTTCGATTCACACGGTTTGGAATAAACTTTATTCTCGTGAATTATGGGAAAATGCATGGACGGATTTGAGCAGGAATGTCCGACATTTGGTTATGACAGAAGATATTCTATTTTCATGCATTCTGTTTTATTATGCTCAGAGTATGTCATTCTCAAGCCATGAGGGATATATTTATTATCGTAATTCACGCTCATCCACTATAAATACGGGCACTATAACAAAGTGCAGCAAGGATATAAATGATTTATCTTACGTGTTTAAAAGTATAAGGGCTTTTATGGAGAAGCATAATATTTTTAATAAATATGAAGGCTTTTATGAAGAGTGGGTGAACAGATATTTCAGATTGTGGAGCCCGATTGTTAAAGATAACTGCAAAAACAATGATAAAGAGGCTTTAGAGCTGCAAACGTTTTTTTTTAAGGCGTTTGATAAAGCTGATTATGAGGGAGTAAGAGCCAAT
>JAAUZS010000150.1 GCA_014804495.1 Lachnospiraceae bacterium | reverse complement strand
TGTGAAGTGACTATGTATCGATGCTCCAGCTGTGGCAAACGCATTACCGTAGTATCTCCTTTTCTTCGGGTCAGGAATGAAGAAAAAAATGAAATAGGCCAAGTTTATGAAAATGGAGAATTAGATTCATTGTTTGAAAAGTAGTTGTCATAAGCACGAACTTAGTCAAAATAAATAAAGACGGTGCTCGCCGCAAGCGAAATCGCACCGTCTTTATTTATTTTGACTAAGTTCTGGCTATTAAAAGAGCGTTATGCAATTACCTGAAACCTAATATGCTCTGCCCCAGTAAACCATCTTCTTGGCAGGTTTCCCACAGCATACACACACATCTGATAACTGCTCCTGCTCAAACGGCATACAACGGCTTGTAACTGCCAGTTCTTCCTTAATCTTGTCTTCACATTCCTGACTTTCACACCACATAGCTTTGACGAATCCCGATTTTTCCTCAAACATTTTTCTGAATTCGTCCATATCTTTCGCAACATAGGTATGGTCTTCCCTGTGCGCTCTGGCGCGTTCCAGCATTTCCACCTGTATTTTATCCAGAATCTCTGCTGCCTTTGTTTCCAGCTCATCCAGAGACACTTCCAGCTTTTCGCCAGTATCGCGGCGGCAGATGACGCATTTGTTCGCTTCGATATCTTTCGGACCGATTTCTACACGAATCGGAATACCTCTCATTTCCTGCTCGGAGAATTTCCAGCCCGGACTCTTGTCCGCATCGTCCACTTTTACACGGAAATTGCTCAATCTGTCTTTTAATTCGTATGCTTTATCCAGTACGCCTTCCTTTTTCTGCTGAATAGGAATGACCATAATCTGAGTCGGTGCAATCTTAGGCGGAAGCACCAGCCCGGAGTTATCTCCATGTACCATGATAACAGCGCCAATCAGTCTCGTCGTCATACCCCATGAAGTCTGATGAACATGTTTTAATGTATTATCCCTATCCGTAAACTGAACGCCGAACGCCTTGGCAAATCCGTCTCCGAAGTTATGGCTGGTTCCAGCCTGCAGCGCTTTACCGTCATGCATCAATGCCTCAATTGCGTAAGTTGCAACTGCGCCCGCGAATTTCTCCTTATCCGTCTTACGACCTTTTACGACAGGAATCGCAAGTACATTCTCGCAGAAGTCCGCATACACATTTAACATCTGAATGGTTCTTTCTTCAGCTTCCTCAGCCGTCGCATGCGCTGTATGTCCCTCCTGCCATAAAAATTCACGGCTTCTTAAGAACGGTCTTGTTTCCTTCTCCCAGCGGACTACCGAACACCACTGGTTACACAGCTGCGGCAAATCACGGTATGACTGAATCGTATTTTTGTAGTAATCGCAGAACAGAGTTTCAGACGTAGGTCTTACGCAAAGTCTTTCCTGCAAGGGCTGCTGTCCGCCGTGGGTCACCCATGCTACTTCCGGCGCAAAGCCTTCTACATGGTCTTTTTCCTTATTAAGCAGGCTTTCCGGTATGAACATCGGTAAATATACATTCTGAACTCCTGTCGCCTTGAACATTGCGTCAAGCTGCTGCTGAATCAATTCCCATATCGCGTATCCCGCGGGTCTGAATACCATACATCCTTTTACGCTCGTATAGTCAATAAGTTCCGCCTTTTTTACTACATCCGTATACCATTGCGCAAAATCCTCTTCCATGGATGTAATTTCTTCTACTAATTTTTTATCCGCCATTTTCTTTTACCTTATTTTCCCAGTCTCTTAAGCAGTTCTTCTCTCTGTGCCTCATATCCCGGCTTGCCGAGCAGCGCGAACATATTCTTCTTGTAGCTCTCTACGCCCGGCTGGTTGAACGGATTCACGCCCAGTAAATATCCGCTGACGCCGCAGGCAAACTCAAAGAAATAGAATAATTCGCCTAAATAGAATTCGTTTACTTCCGGAACATTAATCATGAAATTAGGAACCTGTCCATCGGTATGTGCCAGAATCGTTCCGTTCATGGCGCTCTTATTTACGAAGTCTACGCTCTTTCCTGCCAGATAATTAAGTCCGTCCAAATCAACAGGCTCTTCTCCGATTAAAATCTCTTCCCTGCTTGTCTCGATATTTAATACGGTTTCAAACATGGTTCTTGAACCGTCCTGAATGAACTGACCCATTGAGTGCAAATCTGTCGTCAAATCTACGCTTGCCGGGAAGATACCCTTCTGGTCTTTACCCTCTGACTCTCCGTACAACTGCTTCCACCATTCGGAAACATAATGAGCGCTCGGTTCATAATTAGCAAGAATCTCAATACCTTTTCCTTTTCTTAACATGATATTACGAAGAGCTGCATACTGAAGAGCATCATTTTCTTCAAACTCCGCATTAAGCGCCATCTTTCTTCCTTCTGCCGCACCTTCCATCAATTTGTCAATATCTGCTCCCGAAACTGCGATTGGCAGCAAGCCAACTGCGGTAAGAACTGAGAAACGTCCGCCTACATCATCCGGCACTACAAATGATTCATAACCTTCTTCTGTAGCCAGATTCTTCAAAGAACCTCTTGCCTTATCGGTAGTAGCATAAATTCTCTTAGCCGCGCCTTCTTTTCCGTATTTCTTCTCAGCCATTTCCTTAAATACACGGAATGCAATCGCCGGCTCCGTAGTCGTACCTGACTTGGATATCATATTGATGGAGAAATCCCTGTCTCCAATAACATCTATCAGATGCTTAATATATGTTGAACTGATTGAATTACCTACAAAATAAATCTCAGGTGTTTTTCTGATTGATTTATCAACTACGTTATAGAAGCTGTGTCTCAAAAACTCGATAGCAGCCCTTGCGCCCAAATAAGAACCGCCGATACCGATTACCAGCAATACTTCCGAATCGCCCTGAATCTTGGCTGCTGCCTTCTTGATTCTTGCGAATTCTTCCTTATCATAATCAACAGGAAGGTCAATCCAGCCTAAGAAGTCATTGCCTGCTCCGTTCTTTCCAACAAGCACTTCCTTAGCGTCTAATGCCAGTTTCTTCATAGATTCCACTTCATTTTCCCTTACAAATGAAGCTGCTTTTGAATAATCAAATGTAATTTTGCCCATCGTTCATCTCTCCTTTTTATAGGGTCATGCTTTTTTACTTATGTTTAAGTGTAGCATTGGTTATCGGGTTTTTCAAGGATTAATAAAATATTTGTTGGGAAAAAGAAAAGAGAGATGCGTTACGGCAGCATACTCTCCATCTTCATCGCCCTAAGCCAGTTTTTGTTTCTTACCTCCACGGCTCCTTCCGGNAAATCTATTTCCTTCCACGGCGATCTGGTNCATATATCTTTCTGCTCNCANANCTTNCAGACACGNTTATTCGCATANCNNACCTCGCCGTTTTTCCTATTNCANTTTTTCCTTAGTATCTCACCCATAGGGCAGTAAACACGGTCATTCTCCATATCTCTTACAAAATANCCTTCCGCCGCCCTNTGCTTCATCTGTTCATCCGNNAAAACCCTNTNATCTTCCGCCATANATANTCCTCTCNTATNATNCNCTATTTACCTTTATTAGCCGCCANTTCCTCAATAATATCGGCAATAGTACCAATAGCATCCCTCTGGGAGCTCTTTTTCATAGCGTCAATATATGTCATTCTTGTAAAATACAGTTCCTGCACCTTTTCCACCAGAAGCTTAACTGTCAAATCATCCTCATCCACTACGATGCTGAACCCCTGCGATTCAAANGACTTCGCATTGAGAATCTGGTCACCGCGGCTGCTTGTCGAAGGCAGAGGAATCAANAGATTAGGCTTCTTNAGNGCAAGNAGTTCATTAATTGCATTGGCTCCGGCTCTGGAAATAACTATATCNGCCATTGCAAAAATATCTTTTAATTCAGNNTTNATATATTCAAACTGTTTATATCCCTTGGTCGTCAGAAGCAGGTTATCTATTTTTTCTTTACCGCACAGATGGACAATCTGGAANTCTTCAAGAAGCTCCGGCAGAGCGTCTCTGACAGCCTGATTGATTGCAGCTGAGCCCTGACTTCCGCCGATTACCATTATAACGGGCTTGGANGTATCGAATCCGCACAGCTCGTAAGCTGCTTCTTTCCTACCCTTCATCAATTCCTCTCTGATGGGAGAACCTGTCAGAACCGCTTTTTCAGCAGGCAGATTATTTAAGGTTTCCGGAAAATTACAGCATATCTTTTTAGCAACGGGAATACAAAGCTTATTTGCCAAGCCCGGAGTCATATCAGACTCATGCACTATACATGGAATTTTCAAAGANGNCGCCGCCCGGACAACCGGNACACTGACGAANCCGCCTTTGGAAAAAACNACGTCCGGCTTGATTGCCTTTAAATACTTTTTAGCTTCTGACACTCCCTTTATTACGCGGAAAGGGTCCGAAAAATTCTTAGGGTCAAAATATCTCCTGAATTTACCTGTCGCTATCCCATAATACGGAATGTCAAAATCCTCAATTAATTTTTTCTCTATGCCGTCATAAGAGCCCATATAGAAAATTTCATACCCCAGCTCTTTTAACTTCGGAATCATCGCAATATTAGGCGTAACATGCCCGGCAGTGCCGCCGCCGGTCAATACGATTTTTTTATCCATATGAGAAAAGCCTCCTATAAATAAATTTATNTCCTTTTTTTACGTTCTAATTCGCACCTTCTGCGATTTTCTCAAGAGCGCATGCCAACTGGTCGGGGCAGGATGTATTCTTGAAACCGCATTTTATNCCTTTAAGTCTCTGAATAGCGTCCTCAGCTCTCATTCCTACTACCAGTTTGGANATTCCCTGTGTATTGCCATTACAGCCACCTGTGAACTCAACGGACTTAATGACACCATCCTCTACTTCAATATCAATTGCCTTAGAACATACTCCCTGTGGATTATACCTCATAATACTGACCTCCCGAATAACTTGCTTCACAAANTTATTTGTANATAANTTGTGAAATTATAATAATCTAATTATTCCCACTATATCACAAAATGAAACCTGTTTCCAGTACCTACCGACATAATCGGACAAAATATGATAGCAATCGCNANATACTATTCCTGATAATGTCGAAAAACAGGGAANTTTATTGATGCGTTANATGGTCGGAATTATTGAGATTACAATTTGTTCTGCTTTATAATAATCTACAGAAATATCTATATGAAAGGAGCATGGTCGATAATATGTTTCAAATTATGTTTAAGCATCCGGAATTTATGGTTCCCATACTAATTCTGGTCTCATTAAGTATTATATGCCAAATCAGTATGGGTGTGCTCTACCACAAACTCATAACACAAACTGAAAATATGTCCGCAACAAAAAACAAGTCTCTGCAGCAGTTGAAATTAAAATTCTCAAGCTGCTGCCAGTTACATGACGGNATGTCCAANGTTCCNGTTTTTGTGGACAAGTATATGAACAAGATAAAAGTATACGGCATATCATTATCCACGCTCAAGCACCTGTCGGGACAGCTTGTTTTATTGTCTATACTCATTTCCGGCATTGCTGCATGTATGGAAATTACCGCAGGTGAATCTGTTCAATATATCGTTCCTTATTATATCGTAAGTTTTCTGGGATTATACTGCTATTTTGCAATCTCATCCCTTGTTGATATCTCCACCAAGACGAACACCCTGCGCACCAATCTGATTGATTATCTNGAGAACCATCTTGCAAATCGGCTGGAGCAGACTTCTCTGGATTTGAAGCTGATACAGGGTGATGTAAAAGAGGCGGCTCAGGATAGCGAAAATGCANCGGCACAGACCGATAATCAAACTACCTCTTCAGGCAATAATCAGACAAGACGAAGCGATAATCCATCTATAATACCGCCAGATGCGACTTTTGAGTCTTTAATCGCTACTGTGACCGAAAACGACGGCGATATGCCTGTCAATTCACTAGCGCAGCCCGCNCTNTCCAAAACAGAAGCTCAGGAGCTGGAATCCCTTTTAAAAGAATTTCTGGCATAATGTACATAAAAAATTAGTATTACAAAACCGAAGATGGCAGTATGAACATTTATAAATATATCAATATTCAGACTCAATAACAGTTCCATCATCCGAAATAGCCACGTTGACAGATATGCTCTCCAGAAAATCATATATTCTTCGCTGTTCTGATTCTTCTGATGCATAGGTTGTCTTATATTCAGCCTGCACGGCAGGAATTACCTGAACTGTGAGATACGTTTCCGTATCATTCCCCGAAAAGTGCAGCTGCACCAGCATAGTATCCAGAGTCTTTCCGTTAAACCAGTAATTACCCAGNCTNTAGATTATCGGCTTCCCATNATANTATTCCATACCNTGCAGNCAGTGGGAATGCGCTCCNATAACCGCATCGGCNCCCGCGTCAAGATATTCTTTNCCCGTACTCAACTGTACCTGTTCCAAATCAAAACTGTANTCNGTTCCCCANTGNACNAANGCAATACAGAAATCGGAGTTTTCTTTTGCCTCCTTAATTACCTGCAAAAACAGCTCCGTATCATAACAGCGCAGNATTCCCGGATTTTCATCATCTGCCTGTGGCGTCATTTTAATTTTTTCTGCTCTTGATGCCGCTACCAGTGCCACAGTTTTACCATCCACCTCCAGATATAACGGTTTCATTGCATCCTGCAGGGTACGTCCGGCTCCGAAGTATGGTATATCAGCCTCTTCCAGTACCGAAAAAGTATCAAGCAGTGCNTCTCTTCCNTAATCATATACATGATTATTTGCCAANGTCACAGCGTCCACGCCCAACTGNTGCAGAATTTCCACNCGCTCCGGTTTNGCCCGGAATGTATATGCTTTTCCCTCCATAGGCGCACCGCCCGTACTATAGGTAAATTCATTGTTCAGACACATGATGTCGGCAGCCTGCATCGTATCAATCATTTCTTTTGANATNCAGTCATAAATNCCATTNGGCTNCGNATCCATATACTGGGTTGTCCCCCAGTTTTCATCNAGATTGATATCGCCTGCAAAACAGATGGTGAAATCATAGCTTGTATCTTCTGAGGGGCTCTCTCCTATGGATAGCTCTGCATGCCCTGATTCCGGATTATGTGAATCTGTATCAGTCTGTTCCGCTATAATGTTCTGTGAATCTGTACTAATCTGTTCTGTTTCATGACTCTGTAATTCTGTATNGACCTGTTCCGTTGTATGATTCTGAGATTCTGCATCAAATTGTACTAATTCAACATTCTGCACCGAATNATTCCGAGACTGTTGGCTTCCACAGCCTGTGAGTGTCAGTACTGATATNAGCATTACTACGGCTTTTCTTTTAGTGATAAACATTTTCTTCTCTCCGTTTTACATAAAGGGTATTGTTCAGTTCTATATATGTTTTTCATTATGTTAAAATATATCACTGTATTTCAGGAAGTATTATATGGAATCTGTTAGCCCGTGTCAACTTGGTACAATATAGATGTAACATATAATTTTAATAATTGACATCATGTCGTACATCTGTTATNCTTTTNACCGTAACAATCAATTCAGTGGAACTTTCTGTTTCACATCTGTTTTGAGCGCTTCCTGCTCTGGACAGTTTTTCCATTCATGTAATAGAGCACTCNANCCTTACAANGCATTTTTCTATTGCATTCAATTCTAAGGAGGACACATCATGTCAAAAAATGAAAATCANGCAACTCACATCGGCAACNCAANCGACGCACTTACCACATCTATAGCCTATCCGGATTTACTTCCGTCTTTTCCATCTCATCAGGCAGTGAAACAATTTCTATCGAAATATCCGTCTGCGTGGAATGATTTTCTTCAATTCCCACCGAATATTCAGCAGGAGCTTCTGGATTTCTGTATTGGAAAACATGGTCTGCGCATCACTTATGATCCGGTATTCCGCAAAATCTTCAAACCTGAAACACACAAGGATAGGCTGGAATCCCTGCTTTCTTCCATCCTTAACAAAAAAGTATCCATAATGGAAATCCTTCCGCGCGAAGGCACCCGCTTAAGCGAATCCGGCAGCTTCGTCATTATGGATGTACTGGTACGTCTCGACGACGGTTCTTATGCAAATGTGGAAATGCAAAAGATTGGATACAGCTTTCCGCTCGCACGCACAGACTGCTATGCTTCCGATATCATCATGCGGCAGTATGAAAAAGTCAAAGCTGAGCANGGAAAGAATTTTTCTTTTAATGACTTACACAAGGTNTATTGTATAATTCTGATGGAGAAGAGCCCCGCAGAATTTCACTCCGTCAAAGGAAAGTACATCCATGTACGCACTGCTGCTTTCGATACCGGTATATACAAAAATAATGCAGGTCTTCACGAAGATATATTTTTATGTCTTGACACCTTTCATTCAATCGTACATAATATAACCAAAAGTAGTACATTACAGGACGCATGGCTGACTTTTCTAAGCTCAGATGATGTCAATAAAATTTCATCACTAGTCAGGCATTTTCCTATGTTCCTGCCCATATATNAAGAGATTACCGAATTNGCATATAAACCGGAGGAGTTGATGAATATGTTATCAGAAGCATTATACATTATGGACCGTAATATGGAAAGACTCATGGTTGAAGAAATGAAGGAAGAAGTTGCAAATGCTAAAGCGGATGCCAAAGCTGCTATTAAAATAGCCCAGTCCGAAGCCAAGGCTGCCAGAGCGGAAGCCGATTCTGCTAAGAAGGAAGCCGACTCCGCCAAAAGAGAAGCCGACTCCGCCAAAAAAGAAGCCAACGCTGCTAAAGAAGAAGCCAAAATTTTTAGTCTGCATATTTCCGGAAAAACGNCTGAGGAGATTGCAGATACACTTAACACTACACTTGACAGGGTTAATGAGGTTTTAGCCTCTGCTAACATTACAATACAGTAAACATTAAACCAGAAAGGAACTTACTTATGAAATCACTTAAATATTATGCAGCTGATGACAGCCATGTTAAATACGTAGGCAGAACCCTTTTTCAGGATAAAATTCTCTGGTTCGCACTTTCCGGAAGCGGCATTGAATTTGACTTTCAGGGAAGCCATCTGGAACTATTACTTCAGGGTGACGATAATGCAGCATCTAATTTGGCACCCCTTCAGGACAAGGTTCGTATTGGCGTCATAATTGATGGCATACGTGTGGTAGACGATATGCTCACTGCATCAGAAAGGCAATATACGCTCATTGACAGCGACACGACTCATACATTTCACGTACAAGTAATAAAATTATCGGAATCACCGATGTCGATTGTTGGAATCAAACAGCTTATAGTGGATGAAAATGCCATCCTGACTCCTGCGAAAAAACAGCCGCGTCGACTGGAATTCATAGGAGATTCCATTACTTGCGGCTATGGTGTTGACGACAGTAATCTGGAACACACTTTTTCCACTGCTACGGAAGATGTCACCAAAGCATATGCCTATCTGACTGCGCAGGCGCTGCATGCCGATTACAGTATGGTATCATATAGCGGTTACGGAATTATTTCAGGCTATACGGAATCCGACGAAAGATTAACAGACCAGTTGGTTCCGCCTCATTATCCCATCATAGGATTTTCAAGAGGTACAATTAATCATGAAGCAATAATGGGCAAAGCCTGGGATTTTTCAAATTACAAGCCTGACTTAATCGTGCTTAATCTTGGAACAAATGATGACAGCTTTTGTCAGGACAANGAAGAAAGGCAGGAGGAATTTGCAGCTTCATATCAAAAGTTCCTGCATGATATACGCCGCCTGAATCCTGATGCAGTTATCCTGTGCACATACGGAATCATGAATCAGCGGTTGTTCCCATATATTGAAAAAGCAATCGCCGCATATAAAAAAGATACAAATGACGAAAATATTCATTCCATGAAATTTAATTTACACAAAGAAAGCGACGGATATGTCGTAGATTTCCATCCAAGCTCCAAAACGCATAATAAATCGGCATGGATGCTGGTTCAGAAAATAAGGGAAATTATGAATTGGTAATATATCGGTTTTCTTATCAAAAAAGAGAATCCTTCGCATAAGGACTCTCTTTTTTCTATATAAATTTTAATTGTTTTTTGTCGAAGCTGTTGGAACCGAAGACCTCACGTAAACAACCCCACAGCTTCTTTTGATATAAATATTGTAGCAATAAAATATGTCCAAATCATGACAAAATCATAAAAGATATCTAAACTTTATTAACTATTTGAGAAAAGCTTCACCGGGCACAAAACATGCTCCTGACAAAATGTTTCGGCTGCTGTTTTTTCATACACCATCTCTCCTGTCGGCGTGGATTCACTACATCCGGTCATTATTATAAGAAGAAATCCGACCAATAAAATTTTAAGCACATTTTTTTCCATTATACATCTCTCCTACGCAAGGTTTCCCTAACAATTTATCAATATCCTTTATTGGAATATTATCATTGTATCCATTTTCCTTATTTGGTATACTATTCCATATCAATAAATGCTGCATTACTATAATGGATTAATAAATGTACTCAGTATGTAAACAAACCTGACGGGATATACTGAATCATAAAACATATTGATTGGGAGCGCTTATGCTATTTAATTCTTTTATATTTATTTTCATATTTCTGCCGATTACTCTAATCGGCTGGTATGGTTTGAACCATTATAGGCGCTATGAGTCGGCGAAGTTCTTCCTGACCGCTATGTCTTTGTGGTTCTACGGTTACTTCAATTTTTATTATCTTGCAATTATTATAGTAAGCATTGCCGTCAACTACTTGTTGAGCGTTCTTCTTACCTTTGATAAGTCTATGCTGTGGAAACGTATCGGTCATCGCATTTGTTTGATTGCAGGAATTGCATTTAATCTGGGACTGCTTTTTTATTTCAAATATTATGATTTTTTTATAGAAAATATCAATTCGGCTTTTCATACGAACTTTGCGCTTAAGAATATTCTGCTGCCTCTTGGCATCAGCTTTTTTACCTTTCAGCAGCTTTCATTTATCATAGACCGCTGTCTGGGAAGGGCAGAGCATTATTCCCTTATTACTTATGCAGCCTTTGTCACATTTTTCCCGCAGTTGGTAGCCGGTCCGATCGTTCTGCATACGGAGATGATTCCTCAATTAGAAGATACTTCTAATCGTAGATTTAATGCTCAGAATTTTGCACAAGGTATCATTCTGTTTGTTTTAGGGCTTGGAAAAAAGGTGCTGCTTGCCGACGTTTTGGCGCTTGTCGCAAACTATGGCTTCGGACAAGCCTATAGTCTTGATTCACTTTCAACTCTGTTCGTAATCTTGTCTTTTGCCTTTGAACTTTATTTTGATTTCAGCGGCTATTCCGATATGGCGATGGGACTTGCAAGAATGTTCAACATTATACTTCCCATCAATTTCAACTCGCCTTATAAAGCCTGTTCCATTAAGGAAACATGGCAAAGATGGCATATTACACTGTCGCGATTTTTCACCACTTATGTTTATATTCCGCTTGGCGGAAACAGACGGGGTAAATTGCGGACTATTCTGAATATTCTTGTTGTGTTTTTCCTAAGCGGTCTATGGCATGGAGCGTCATGGACATTCGTTATCTGGGGATGTATACAGGGGCTTTTTGTTGCATGGGACAGTCTTGGAATTGTAGGAATCAAAGGAAGAGCAGAAAAGAAACCGTCAAAATTCCATATCCCCGCCTGGGTCGGCTGGCTTTTCACATTCACGATTTTCAATCTTTTATGGGTTTTCTTTAGGAGTGAAAGTGTTTCGGATGCATTACAGATGTTCAAGCATTTGTTTGGATTTGAATATACAGGGAAAATATTTGACATTGCCTCCAAATTAGATATTGCGGAATTTTATGTAATTAAAAAGGCGCTTCAGGTTATTGCTCCAGATATGATAAAATATGCTTTCCTGCTCTTTCTCCTTATTTATCTGGCGATTTCCTTCTTCCTGATTTTCAGGAAAAATGCTTTGGAAATTGCCGAAGACGGGAAATTCAGTTCCGCAAAATGCTGGGGAATATGTATTATTTTTATATGGTGTATTATTTCATTATCACAGGTAAGTACATTTTTATATTTTAATTTCTAGTAAATTTAAAGCTCAGATGAGAAAATAAATAAGTCTGATTTTTCTCAAAGCTATTTCAGAAGGAGCCGATTAGTATGGAACAAAAGTTTATTAAATCATTTTTCATAAGAAGCGCGGCTTTGCTTTTATTTGTAATTGCTGTCATTGTAATATTTGACCCTTTTTATCAGTATCACAAGCCTCTTCCGGGACTGAAAAGCGTACTTACAGACAAAGAATATCAGTGCGTCGGAACATTGCGCAACTTTGATTACGACAGCCTGATAGTCGGTTCATCCGTGTGCGAAAACTATAATAACCACTGGTTTGATGATGGATTTGACTGCACTACCATAAAAGCAATCCGCTCATATGGCGCAACTGCCGATTTATGCTATCTGCTTGATATAGCTTTTCAAAGTCGTGATATAAAATACATTTTTTATAATATTGACCCGACTTCTCTTTTCGCCGATACGGAGCCTACCTATGAGCTTACCGGCTGCCCCTTGTATCTATATGATACTAATTACCTGAACGACATACCCTATGTCCTGAATAAAGATGTTCTAATGGAAAAAATTCCATATATGCTGTTCTTTTCAATGAAAAANGACTATGACGAGGGAACTTCATACAATTGGGCNCANGATAAAAATTTTGGANCAGANTATGCANTNGGNTTNTATGGACGCCCNTCATCNNTTACGCCTATGTATGAGGAAACNCTATATGAGAAGGAACTTGCAGAAAATATCGCACTATTGACCGCACAGATAGAAGCGCACCCGGAGACGACTTTTATGTTCTTCTTCTCGCCCTATTCCATGCTTTGGTGGGACTATAATTATCGGTGCGGAAATCGGGATTCTTTTCTTTATAATGAATNGCAGGCNATTGNCGCNATATTNCAGTATGANAACGCTGAAGTCTACTTTTACCAGGGTGACGAAGAAATTATTACCAATCTGGATAATTATATGGACCCTGTTCATTTTACCAGCGATATCAATCATCTAATCTGTGATAGAATGATTGCAGGAGAGGGCAGGCTTACTAAGGAAAATTATGAAGAGGCTATTCAAAGTATGTATGAGTTGACGGATAGGATTGCGGGGGAGTATATTTTGGAGTATTTTCCGAATTCATAACGGTAGTTTAGTTTTCAAGACGACCGTTGTACAATATAAACAAATCAACGCAGGGCACGCTCGCGCTGCATTGTCGCTCGTAACGGTACATAAGGCTGCAAAACACGCAGCCTAAGTACCGACGGCTCCATAGCACCCTGCTTATGATATTGTTTATATTGCACAACTACGTTATGGAAATATATTAGTACGAAAGGAGCAANANAATGAAATTAATATCATGGAANGTAAACGGATTAAGGGCGTGTGTAGGG
Source organism: Lachnospiraceae bacterium (assembly GCA_014804495.1). GTDB lineage: Bacteria > Bacillota > Clostridia > Lachnospirales > Lachnospiraceae > UBA3282. Next base: position 4,311 of record JAAUZS010000150.1, on the reverse strand, counting down.
AAGGGATTTATGGATTTCTTTAANGAGGCGGACGCTGATATTTTCTGCCTNCAGGAAACGAAATTGCAGNAGNGACAGATTTCGCTNGAGCTTCCCGGTTATCATCAGTATTGGAATTATGCGGAGAAGAAAGGATATTCGGGAACTGCTGTTTTCACAAAAGAAGAACCGCTCTCTGTTACATATGGAATAGGCATTGAGGAGCACGACCACGAGGGGCGCGTNATTACANTGGAATTTTCNGATTTTTATATGATCACGGTATACACACCCAATTCTCAGGACGNGCTTGCAAGGCTNGATTNNNGNATGAANTGGGAAGATGATTTTCTTGCCTATATAAAGACGCTGGAAGAAAANAAGCCNGTCATTTTCTGCGGNGANNTAAANGTTGCGCATAAGGAAATCGACCTTAAAAATCCTAAGACCAATCGAAAGAATCCGGGATTTACNGATGAGGAGCGCGGAAAATTCACGGTTATTACAGAGTCAGGACTTATCGATACATTCCGCTATTTCTATCCTGATTTGGAAAATGCTTATTCCTGGTGGTCATACCGTTTCCATGCAAGGGAGAAGAACACAGGCTGGCGTATNGANTATTTNNTTGCCTCNGAGTGCCTTAANGANAGGCTTAGNGANGCGNTTATCTATAAGGATATNATGGGNTCCGACCATTGTCCTGTCGGGCTGTTATTAAAGTAATAGAATCCACGTTCCGGACTATCTTTTTGTACTGAAGGACAATGAAGGTTATACCATCAGGCATAATGAATAATGTACAGGCAGCAGCGTATTCTTTATATGACCTGCTGCCTGCTGTATTTTCGGTATGCCCTGATAGTACAACTTATTGAAAGCAAAATTGAGATTACCAGTAGCAGTATCCAGATATTATATATATAATCAATCACACTATGTACAACCATATAAATAGGTGTAAAGCATAAAATTTTAATCACTCCATCTTCATTGTCCATAAACAATGATGCTACAACAGGTGCTACATAGCACGTTAATGCAACCGTAAATGCATTTAAATTATTTCTGGCATTTACCGATACACAAATTGTAATTGCGCACAACGATACGATTCCAAAGAAACTGAGCATTATCGCTTTCATTACGTAACTACGCAATGGTATCATACTATAATACTCCATAGAAAAATAACCCGTTACCATACCCTTATAGCAGCCTAATCCGTCAAGACCATAAACAATTCCGCATAGCAGCAAATTCAAGATAAGTATTACCGCCCATACGCTTACTGCGACTGTCATCGCAGCGGCAATTTTAGCATAGACTTCTTTTTCCCGTCCTTCCCTCGTAGTAAAGATTAGCTGAAGCATATTAGTCTGTCTCTCGTTCACAAAGATTACCGAAACACTGAATAGTATCAAAATACTTCCCGAAATCATTCCTGTATGTATTATTTCAAAAAAGGTATGCCAGCCCCCATAGTATTCCAATATAATTTCTTGTCCCGTTATCTCTCTGACTGTACCTAATTTCGAATCTGCAACCGGATATATATTTTTCTCTGCTATATAATCGCCATAATCACTGTACCAGTTCTGCACATATTTATCTGATAGATAATCATTAACTAAACCATTCAGGAAATTCTCATGAAATGACCATTCTCCCCTGTCGCTGACATAATAGTACGCCAAACCATATTTTTCTATTATCTTTTCTACCTTCTCATCTGTCAGAACACCTTTGAATTCTTCTGTAATCCGCCTGTCCATCTGCACTGCCTTATAACCTGTATATGTGATACCATCCACAGTTGTTTCCTCATCCACCACCTGTATGCAAAAGTCAGCCAGAAGGATTCCTATAACTAATATCGCTCCCATGACAAATATTTTCCTATTGCATATCTTATATAATTCCATTTTGTATAATCTCATTTTTCTTTACACCCCTTACTATACGACCTGCTGCCTGCTGTATTTTCGGTGCGCTATGATGGTACAAACTATCGAAACCAAGATTGCAATTAATAACGGCATCACCCAGATATTATAAACTTCTTCAATCACTTCATGCATAACCATAAAAACAGGCGCGGCGCATAAAATTTTGGATATGCCATTAAACCCGTCTGTAAGCATTGCCACCAAAACAGGAGCGCCCCAGCAAACCGCTGCAATAGCCACTGAATGAAAATTATTTTTACTACGCGCGGACACATAAATCGTAATTGCACACAAAGATATAATCCCAAAAAAGCTAAACAATATTACTTCCATGAGATAACTGCGCATTGGTATCATCCTCTCAGGCCATGGAAGCATGTAGAACGTCACCATTCCGTTATAACAGTCCAGACCATCAAGACCGTATACAATGCCACATAGCAACAAATTTAATACAAATATTACCGCCCAGACGCTTACTGCAACTGTCATTGCCGCGGCGATTTTAGCTCGTACTTCTTTTTCCCGACCTTCGTTCGTAGTAAATATTAATTGAAGCATCTTAGTCTGTCTTTCGTTAGCAAAGATTACCGATATACCAAATAATATTAAAATGCTTCCCAGAATCATTCCTATCGGCATTACATTTAAAAAAGTATTCCACCCCTGATAATATTCCAGAATAATCTCTTGTCCCGTAATCTCTTTTACCGCGCCTAAATCGGAGTCTGCTATCGGATAAACATTTTGCGCTACCTTATAATCACCTGTCCAACTCCGCATATATCCATCTGATAGATAATCCAAGACGAAATAATTTAGAAAATTGCCATCTCTGAAATAATTCCAGCCCTCTTCAACCATTTGCGGAAATCCGTATTTCTCTACAATCTTTTCAACTTTTTCATCTGTCAGAACACCTCTGAACTCTTCCGTAATCCGCCTGTTCACCTGTGCCGCCTTAAAGCCTGTATATCTGATTCCATCGACGGTTGCTAACTCATCTGATACGTATAAACAAAATGAAAGCAGCATAATTCCTATAACACATATCGCTCCGATGACAAATATCTTTCTATGGCAGAGCTTATATAATTCCATTTTATATAATCGCATTTTATCCCTCATTCCTTACTATCTGATTTATTTTAAACTTACTTAGCCTGACGCCGCCTATATTTTCTATAAGCCGCAACAATACAGGGGACGCATGTCATGGCTGATATACTGCATAATGCTTGCCATATGCGATATACATCAACAACACTGCTGGGCATGATCATGTAAAATGGTGACATATATTGCAGTATCCTTATGGTGTACAGCAATACACGCACAAAGAACGAATCAGCATATACACTTCCTGCCAGCGCCCAAACCAGAATTGGTGAGGCAAAATAAACCGATGAAACCGTAATAGCATGAAACGAACTTCTGTAGCAGGCGGAAATATATAATACAACTGCGCAAAGCAGCATCATACCGACAAAACCACGCAAGAGCGAAATCACAGTAAAATATCCTACACTAAGCATAGATGGCGACCCGTCCCTCACCCATAAGAACATTATTTTCGTTGCTCCTACAAAACAGTCCAGCCCATCAAAACCAAAAACTGCACCGCACAGCAACAAATCAAGAATCACGACTACCGCCCATATTATACCGGTTACCGTAAATGCTGCGGCTATTTTTATATAGATATCCTTTTTCCTGCCTTCCCTGGTCGTAAATAATAATTGCAGCATCCCAGACTGGCACTCACCGGAAAAAGTTATCGAAACGCTGAATAAAACCAAAATGCTTCCAAGCAACAACCCTATTTGCAGAACATCCACAAAGGTAAACCAGCCATTATTATATTCCAATATAATCTCTTTTCCGGTAATCTTTTTAACTTCTCCCAGTTCCGTATCCTCTATTGGATAAACACATGTTGCTTCATGAAAATTATCCCAACCATAAAAGTAACCATCCGAAAAATACTCCATAACAAAGTTATTCAGAAAATTCGTATCACTAAATCCATAATAGCGTTTTTCTACCACCTGTGGAAATCCATATTTTTCTACAATTTTTTCTATTTTCTCATCAGTCAGGATTCCCTTAAACTCTTCCGTAATCCGCCTGTTCACCTGCACTGCCTGATATCCCTCATATGTAATTCCGTCTACATATGCCATTTCATCTGCGACCTTAATACAGAAGAAAAGCACCAGGATTCCTACAACGCATACTGCTCCTATAATAAAAAGCTTCCTATGGCAGAGCTTATATAATTCCATTTTATATAAGCGCATAGTCTTCTCCTTCCTGTCCGATTAAACTATAGTATAAATAGGCATCTTCCAGTGAGCATTCCTCCGTCACCGCATCGGGAATA
>JAAUZS010000149.1 GCA_014804495.1 Lachnospiraceae bacterium | reverse complement strand
GATGTTACATTAGTATTCATAACTAAGGAAGATTTCATAGGAGATAAAAGAGGGCATTATGAATTTCCGAGAAAAACGGATGGTCAGGATGTTACAATGTCGCTTGACAACGGATTACATGAGAAATGTTTTAATCTGGAATATTATACCGAAGATGCGGGAATAAATGAACTCCTTGATTACTTCAAGGATTCAGACCCTCATTATCATACTAAGAATTTTCCAAGAATAGTAGAACGTGTAAAATATTTCAAAATACAGAAGGAAGGAGTAAACATTATGTGTGAAATAGCAGACAGAATCAGAAAAGAAGGAATAAAAGAAGGTATCATAAAGTCATTAAAAAACATGATTAAGAACGCCAACATGCCACTGGAGCAGGCTATGGCGATATTAGAGATTCCGGAGAAAGACAAGCCGATATATGCTGTGGAACTGAAGCATTAGAAATAGGAAGAAAACGGGGGTCTCTGTATGAAGCCATCGATATGATTGGTGTGACCATAGAACAATATGAGACAGCTAAGAGAGGAAATTCATCACCATGGAGATTCAGATTTCTGTCAGGAGTCTGGTAGAGTTTATTTTACGCTCAGGCGATATCGACAACCGTAAAACTTCATCATCGCCTGATGCAATGCAGGAGGGTGGGCGCATTCACAGGATGATTCAGAAGCGGATGGGCTCAGGTTATCATGCCGAAGTCGGGCTTAAATTCTGTTATCCTACGGAGCGGTACGATATTGTCATTGACGGAAGGGCGGACGGCATCATTTATGAACCGACAGGAGAATTGAACGCCGTACCGGAGCTTACCGATACGAGTATTCCGGTAGATATGGCGGACCATATTACTGTTACAATAGATGAAATTAAGGGAACATATCATGATGTGGCTAAGATGAAACAGGCGGTTCCTGTGCATCTGGCTCAGGCTAAATGTTATGCTTATATTTTTGCAGCGCAGAATCATCTGCGCTCTATTCGCGTGAGAATGACGTATTGTCATATGGAAAAAACAGCTGTTATTGATATTAATAGTGAAGAAATCCGATATTTTCATTATGAATATACTTTTTCTGAGCTGCAGGAATGGTTTGACATGGTCATGGGGCAGTACCGTAAGTGGGCGGATTACAGCTTTGATTGGAAAAAAGCGTGTCAGGAGTCTATAAAAGGACTGGAATTTCCTTATGCGTACAGAGACGGACAAAAAGAGCTTGCTTCTTATGTATATCGCACTATCTATCATAGGAGGAAACTGTTTATCGAGGCGCCGACAGGAGTCGGGAAAACGCTTTCTACTGTGTTTCCCGCAGTTAAAGCGGTAGGAGAGGGGCTTGGAGAGAAAATCTTTTATCTGACGGCTAAAACTATTACCAGAACGGTGGCGGAAGATACTTTTCAGCTTTTGCGCAGCAAGGGGTTGAAGTTTAAGACAGTAGTACTGACAGCTAAGGAGAAAATCTGCTTCATGGATGAAACGGAATGTAATCCTGAGGCATGTCCTTATGCGAAGGGGCATTATGACAGGGTAAACGACGCCATGTTTGACCTGCTCATGCATGAAGAAAGTTTTCATAGGGAAAAAATAGAGGAATATGCGGAGAAACATCAGGTCTGCCCGTTTGAGATGTGTCTGGACATGAGTCTTTTCTCAGATGCTGTTATCTGTGATTACAATTATGTGTTTGACCCTCATGTTTATCTGCGGAGATTTTTTGCAGAAGGCAGAAAAGGGGAGTATCTGTTTTTGATTGACGAGGCGCATAATCTGGTAGAACGCAGTCGGGAGATGTATAGCGCTATATTATATAAAGAAGATTTCCTGAAACTGAAAAACGTGGTTCTGCCTTATACCGGCAGCTTAGCGAGACAGCTTGATAAGTGTAATAAGGAGCTTCTTAATTTGAAAAAGGAGTGTCCCGATTACCGTATAGAGAATTCAATAACACCTTTTATTATTGCGCTAAGCAGGCTGGGCAGCGCAATGGAAGATTATATGGACGAACATGAAGAGAGTCCGGTACGGCAGGATATACTGGAATTTTATTTTGAAGTGTCTCATTTCTTAAGTATCTATGATTTGGTAGATGAGAATTATGTAATATATTCACAGATGAATGATGACGGTAGGTTCATGCTGAAGCTGTTATGCGTTAATCCGGCTAAAAACCTGAAGGAATGCATGATGCGGGGGCGCAGTACGATTTTGTTCTCGGCAACGCTGCTTCCAATCAGGTATTATAAGACACTGCTGGGAGCCGAAGAGGGAGATTATGAGGTTTATGCCCAATCTGTATTCAAGCCGGAGAAGCGAGGTATATATATAGGAAGCGATGTTACAAGCAAGTATACGAGACGCGGTAAGGCGGAGTATTATAATATTGCTTCTTATATTTATGAAACAGTGAAGAACAGGTACGGAAACTATATGATTTTCTTTCCATCACATGCATTTCTTAGAAATGTCTATGAAAGCTTCATCGAATATTTTGCAGATGAGCATGTGGAGTGTATAGTACAGGAAGATTATATGAATGAGCGTTCCAGAGAAGAGTTCCTCGGCCGCTTCACGGGGAATGAGGATTGTGATCTGACGGAAATGATTCATATGGACATAGAGATAGACGAAGAAAAGATACTGCTTGGGTTTTGCGTTATGGGAGGTATATTCAGCGAGGGCATTGACTTAAAGAATGACAGCCTGATTGGCGCTATCATAGTCGGAACAGGTCTGCCGCAGGTATGCAATGAGAGGGAAATTCTGAAAATGTATTTCGATGGCTGGGGAGAGAACGGATTCGACTATGCTTACAGATATCCGGGCATGAATAAGGTATTGCAGGCGGCAGGACGTGTTATCCGTACTGCTGATGACGTGGGTGTGGTCGTTTTATTGGATGAGAGGTTCCTGCAGTCTTCCTACCAAAAACTGTTTCCGCGCGAATGGAGTAATTATGAGGTGGTCACGACGACGCAGATTGCCAAGAGGGTGGAACGCTTCTGGAATGAGTGGTTGTGAGCATATATTCATATTTTATCTTTTTAAATATTGACTGAATTAATAGTATACATAATGCTTCTTTCCCGGCTTGAACAATTCAGTCAATTTTGAATCCGCAAAGTCAATTTATAAAGTTAGAAGATTGTAAAAAATTCTCGAAAAATATCTAATTTTAAATCCGGCAATTTGAAATTTCGTAAAAACGGAGAAAGATATTTAAATAACAAAAGTTGTGTATAACGTGTGACATTTGTGTCGATTGTGGATAACTTTGTGGAAATTGGGGATTTCTCCTGTGTTTTTGACCCATTTTCTTACAAAATCGTCATAAAAACGGTGGAAAAGTCTATACACTTTTATTCGTAAACAAAAAATAACCGGATTGGTCAATAGGAATAAAAAGGAAAGGCTTAGACAACTTTTAAGCAGCATGGAACGATATAAATTGAATAACAAGTGCTTTTATGCTAAGATAAACACAGGATTAGAAGTCTGAGCTTAGGATAATGTTATATAATTTTAAGTTAAAAAGGAATCAGCATTGATAAGGAATGGAGAGGAGATCGTGTATGGAGAAGTCGAAAACTTATATGTCAGATATACATTTAGAGGATTACACCGAGCAGTATGAAAATAAGCAGGTAAATGCAGATACTATGGTATTTGACTCCGGCAGAAGGCGGGAATTATTAAATGGTATATGGCAGTATGCAGTAGACCAATATGATACATGTTTAAGACAGCAATGGTATAAGGAGAAGCGCTTTGATGAAAACGGATATACACTTCCGCTTGATTATTCTTTTGACCAATGGCCGTCCATACAGCTTCCGTGCTGCTGGAATGTAGTGGATGAAAAATTTTTGCTGTATGAAGGAAGCATGGTTTTTACCAGAAAATTTTCGTGCTGCAGAAAGGATAGTGAGAGGATTATACTAAAGATCGGCGCTGCAAACTATCTATGCAGGGTTTTCCTGAACGGGGACTATATAGGAATGCACAGAGGCGGCTCCACGCCATGTTATTTTGACATGACAGACTCTATCAGTGCAGAAAACCGAATAATACTGGTTGTAGACAGTACGAGAAGGCCTGAACAGGTGCCGACGGAAAATACGGATTGGTTTAATTACGGCGGTGTATATAGAGATATTGAACTGATATATCTGCCGGAAGTTCATATTAAGGATTTTCAGATTGGATTGGTTCCTGACGGCACATATAGTAAAGTACAGGTAATGGTGAAACTTTCGGAGCCCTGTTCCGGTGCAGCAGAGCTTGTCATAGAAGAATTGGGTGTAAAAGAACAAATACTCATAGAGAACGGGTCAGGAAAGGCCGTTGTGGAGGTAAAACCGCAGCTATGGTCTACAGACTCACCGAGGCTGTATGATGTCCGGTTATCATATATGGACGATTTGGTATGCGATAGGGTAGGATTTAGAGAAATAAAAGTGGAACAGGGAGAAATTATTTTAAACGGGAAGCCTGTTTTTCTAAGGGGAATCAGCTGCCATGAGGATAGTGCAGTAAACGGTAAGGCGCTTACTGATGAGGAAAGGCTAGAAAATATAGAGCTTGCAAAGGAACTGGGATGCAATTTCATGCGTATCGCGCATTATCCGCATAGTGAAAGAATGGCAAGGTTAGCGGATGAGAGGGGAATTCTTTTATGGGAGGAGATTCCTGTGTATTGGGCGATTCGCTTTGACAGGGAGGCAACCTATGAGGATGCGCAGAACCAGCTTAGAGAATTAATGAAGCGCGATTGGAATAGAGCAAGCGTTATTATCTGGTCGGTCGGAAATGAAAACGTGGACACGGATGAAAGGCTAAAGTTTATGGGCAGGCTTGCTAAGTGCGCGCATGAAGAAGGCGGAAATCGCCTGGTGTCGGCGGCATGTCTGGTTAATGGTGAGAAAAACATAATTGCGGACCGTCTGGCTGAGTATCTGGATGTAATAGGAATTAACGAGTATTGCGGCTGGTATACTCCGGATTTTGAAAAACTTCCGCAGCTTATGGCAAACAGCAGACCGCAAAAGCCGGTCATTATTACGGAATTTGGTGCAGATGCTCTCGGCGGGCATCACGGAACCATAACTGACAAGGGAACAGAGGAGTGTCAGGCATATGTGTATGAGCGGCAGATTGCAGAATTACGGAAAATTGATTATATAAAAGGAATGACTCCCTGGATTTTGTATGATTTCAGATGCCCGAGAAGAACCAGCTGCATTCAGAATTACTACAACCGTAAAGGATTGTGTTCACCGGATAAGTCTTATAAGAAGATGGCGTTTGCAATTTTACAAAAATTTTATCTGGAGCTTAAAGATAGCCGGTTGCATTAAAAAGGTTCAGATAGTATAATAAGCTAAGGCTTAGCAGCCTGAGCTTGTTATAGTGAAAGAGAGGACATAAGAATGTGGGCTTATGAAAGTGTTTTTTATCAGATATACCCTTTAGGATTCTGCGGAGCACCGTTTGAGAATGACGGAGTGGCAGAGTCCAGGATTTTGAAAGTGAATGATTGGATTCCGCATATGAAAAAGCTGGGAATCAATGCAATCTATTTTTCCCCGGTTTTTGAATCCGATACGCATGGATATAATACGAGGGATTATCGTAAAATTGACTGCCGTCTCGGAAGTAATGAAGACTTTGCGGCTGTCTGCAAGAACCTGCATGATAATGGAATAAAAGTTATTCTGGACGGTGTATTCAATCATGTAGGCAGAGGCTTCTGGGCTTTTCAGGATGTGTTACAGAAACGTTGGGATTCTCCTTATAAGGATTGGTTCCATATCAATTTTGACGGTAATTCAAATTATAATGACGGTCTCTGGTATGAGGGATGGGAAGGTCATTACGATTTAGTTAAACTTAATTTAAGGCATGAAGATGTGATTTCCCATATCTTTGACAGCATAAAGGGCTGGGTAGAGGAATTCGATATCGACGGGCTGCGTCTGGATGTAGCATATTGTCTGGATCGTGATTTCCTGCGCAGACTACGCGGTTTCTGTAACGGTTTGAAACCTGATTTTTATCTGCTTGGGGAAACACTTCACGGCGATTATAACCAGTGGATGAATGACGAAATGCTTCATTCTGTTACGAATTATGAATGCTATAAGGGATTATATTCCAGCTTTAACAGTATGAATATGTTTGAAATCGTCCATTCACTGCTCAGGCAGTTCGGACCGGAAAACTGGACGTTGTACAGGGGAAAACACATGCTTTCCTTTGTGGATAATCATGATGTGACGAGGGTGGCAAGTATTCTGACGAATGAGAAGCATCTGCCGCTGATTTATGCACTCTGCTTCGGAATGCCGGGAATTCCGATTGTCTACTACGGCAGTGAGTGGGGAGCCAAAGCAAATAAGAGTGAAGGCGATCCGGCGCTGCGCGCCTGCTTTGATGAACCGGAGTGGAATGAACTGTGCGACTTTATAAGTGCGCTTGCGGAAGCTAAGANGAATTCTAAAGCNCTTAATTATGGNGCCTTCCGGTCAGTGGTACTGACTAATAAGCAGTGCATATTTGAGAGAAAGACAGATGACGAGCGTGTCATGGTGGCAATTAACGCTGACAGCGAGAGCTATACAGCGCATTTTGATGCAGGCTGTGGCATGGCAGTTGATTTGATCACCGGAAAGACGCATGATTTCGGCGGCGGAAGCGAGCTGGCGCCGTACAGTGCATGTTTCTGGAAGATGGAAAAGTAAGGATTTAATAGTAACGTGTACATACAGTTGTAAAGTCGCGGCTAAATAAAGAAAATAAATTCAAAATAACTGTTGACTTTTACAAATGAATCATTTAATATAGCAGTTACGTTNTATAAATATATAGTAGCAATTGTCATAAAAAGGAAAGGAGGTAAGAATATGTTTACAAGAACTAATTTAACCATGAATAGTAATTTAAAGTTGAACAGAGTAAAAAGACATGAAATTACCTCCGCATATTTTCGGCAATAACTGTAAAAGTTGATGCCTGAATAGATTGGTCAAAAGCCACGGTAGTTTCTGCCGTGGCTTTTTTTGANGCAATCAANGCGGAGNNNAGGCTGAAAAAAGGAGCTAGTTTTAAAATGAAAAAAGTATCAACTTATATTTGGGAAAAGAGAGTGCCGTATTTCTGNGCNGTGGCTGCGCTTTTAATAGCAGTAACGCTGGATATGATGGGACCGCGCCTGACGAGGCATGTTGTGGATGATGTCATCATAGGCGGGGATATGGGAAAATTGAAGTATCTCCTGCTTGGATTCTTGGGAATCGGCATAGGAAGAGCTGTATTTCAATATGTAAAAGAATATACATTTGACCTTACGGGTTCNAAGATTGCTGCTGAAATGAGGCGNGATTTATTCATACACATACAATCTCTGAGCGCGGATTTNTTTGACAGAACCAATACGGGTGAGCTGATGTCCAGAGTCAAAGACGATATAGACAATATATGGGATACATTGTCTTATGTCGGNATGCTGCTTATTGAAGTAATATATCATACAAGCATCATTCTGGTGAGTATGTATATGCTTAGGTGGCAGCTGGCGCTGATTCCGACGGTGGCTATGATATTCTGTGCTACGGTTGCAATCGTCATGGAGAAGAAGCTGGACAATGTTTATGANCAAATCAGCGAAGAGAACGCTAAATTGAATACGGTGGCGGAAGAAAANCTTGCAGGCGTGCGAGCAGTGAAGGCTTTTGCAAGGGANAAGTTTGAGATTAAAAAGTTTCTGGCGCATAANCAGAAGTACTATGATTTAAATATGTCACAATCGAAGGTNTTCGTAAAATTCTATCCGTATTTNTCGGTTATNACAAAGATAGTTCCGCTATTGACCATANTGGTCGGNGGAAAATTTGTAATAGACGGTGAAATGACTTTAGGAGAGATGACGGCGTTTGTGGAATATTCTTCAAATATAGTATGGCCTATGGAGATGTTAGGCTGGCTTACAAACAGCTTTTCATCGGCTGTAGCTTCTAATAAGAAGATAAAAAAGATTTATCAGGAAACTTCCAGTATTAAGGAAGCGGAAAATCCTGTGGTGTTAGAGAAAGTGGANGGTAAAATCTGTTTTGACCATGTTTCTTTCCACAANGCTGATATGTATGAGATTTTGCATGATATCTCTTTCACATTAGAGCCGGGAAAGACGCTTGGAATTATGGGAGCAACAGGCGCAGGNAAGACTTCCATCATACAGCTTTTGCAGCGTATGTATGATGTTACGGAGGGAGGTATCTCCNTAGACGGCGTAGATATCAGGCAGCTTTCATTAGCGCAGCTTCGTACCAGCATCAGTTATGTAATGCAGGATGTATTTCTGTTTTCTGATACGATTAATGAGAATATCGTACTNGGGAAAAAGAATGCGACTGATTCAGCCACAGTACGCAGGGCTTCCAAGGACGCGCAGGCAAGCGAATTTATCGAGCGTATGGAGTCTAAATATGAGACGGTCATAGGAGAGAGGGGAGTAGGTCTTTCCGGCGGTCAGAAGCAGCGCATAAGTATTGCCAGAGCTTTGTCCAAGAACGACCCGATTCTGGTAATGGATGATTCCACTTCGGCGCTTGATATGGAAACCGAGCATATGATACAGGAGACACTGGAAAAACTGCAGAATACGACTAAAATCATTATTGCGCATCGTATCAGCGCAGTCAGACATGCGGATGAAATTCTGNTGCTTGAAAACGGAAGCATAGCGGAACGGGGAACACATGAGAGCCTGCTTGCAAAGAAAGGTCTGTATTATGAGACCTACATGGCTCAGTATGGTGATAACTTAGTAGAACAGGAGGTGTAGACTATGGCGGTCAATTCATATAAAGAAGATGAAAAAAGNTCAGAGCGCAGTAAACTGTTGACATTAAANCGNCTGTTTGCATATCTGNTTGCATATAAATGGCAGATTGTGATGGTGCTCTTAATAATGGGGTACGGNGTNGCAATCAGNCTTNTTAATCCGCTTATTATGGAGTCGGCAATTGATGATTATATTTCCGTGAAAGATTTTANAGGGNTGTACCGNCTGCTGATTATAGCGCTTGCATTGAATCTTATACTTGTTTTTTTAATTAAAATACGAATGTATGTNATGTCGAAGGTNTGCAATAGNATTCTTNTGACNATCAGNCAGGAGCTGTATACGCATATACANAAACTGGAACTCAGTTTTTTTGACAGCAGACCGACAGGAAAGATTCTNTCCAGAATCATAGGNGATATNAANTCNCTNAAGAATATTCTTTCCAACTGNGTCACGACTCTGATACCGGATGGCCTTACCGTAATCGCAGTAGTTGTTATAATGATTTGGAAAAATCCTAAACTTGCGCTTGCATCGCTTCTGACGATACCGTTTATGGCGGTGGCGGTAGTGTTTATAGAGATGAAAGCGCATCCNAGATGGNTCCTTTTCCGTAAAAAGGCGGCTAATCTGAATGCTTTTATTCATGAAGATATGGCAGGNATCAGGATTATCCAGAGCTTTAATGCGCAGGAGGAGACGAGGGAAACTTTTGACAGGCTGATAGGTGAACACAGAAGTGCTTTTGTCAGTGCGGTCAGATTAAGTGATTCATTTGGTCCGGTAATAGATATTTTCTGGGCGTTGGGATGTATATTCCTATATTTTACNGGGATTGTGATTTTAGGTGCNGAAAATATATCGGTCGGTACTTTTCTTGCATTTGGCACATACTTAAATATGTTCTGGCAGCCGATTAATAATATCAGTAACTTTTATAATCAGCTTGTAACAAATATTGCGGGAGCNGAAAGNATTTTNGAGATTCTTGANACNNANCCTGCNATTGCNGATGCNGANGACGTGGAAGAAATGCCNGAAATCANGGGAGAGGTNGTTTTTGAGAATGTAAGCTTTTCCTATGACGAACAGGTAAAAGTACTGGATGACGTGAGCTTTAGAATCAAACCGGGTGAGACTATCGCGCTGGTGGGTCCTACCGGAGCGGGCAAATCCACTATAGTNAANCTTATCAGCCGATTCTATGACGTGCAGCAGGGNAANGTGNTNATTGACGGAAAAGACGTGAAAAAAGTCTCGATTGAGAGTCTGCGTAAACAGATGGGAATTATGACACAGGATAATTTCCTGTTTTCGGGAACTATAAAAGAAAACATACGTTATGGAAAGCTGGATGCGACGGATGAAGAAATTATCGCAGCGGCGAAGGCAGTCAATGCCCATGAGTTTATTATGAAGCTGGAGAAAGGCTATGATACTGAGTTGTCCGAGAGGGGCGGAGGTCTTTCGATAGGTCAGAAACAGCTGCTTGCATTTGCTAGAACTATGGTATCCATGCCGAAGATTCTGATTTTGGATGAAGCTACTTCCAGTATCGATACGAAGACGGAACTTTTGGTGCAAAGCGGAATCGAGCATCTGCTTCAGGGCAGGACTTCGTTTGTAATTGCGCACAGGCTTTCCACTATTCAGAAGGCGGACCGCATTTTTGTCATAGATGACGGACGGATTGTTGAAGAAGGAAATGTGCGAGAGCTGCTTGATAAAAAGGGAGTTTATTATCAGCTCTATATGTCGCAGTTTTCGGCATAAAGTTGGCATTGACGCAATATTATGTATGCTGTTTCCGCTGCTGTATGCGATAGCGGCCCGGAGTTACCTTTTTCCATTTCCGGAAAGTTTTAATGAAATGGCTACAGTCAGAAAATCCGGTTTCCTGACTGATTTCTATGAGGGAAGAATCTGTAAAAAGGAGCAGTTCTTCCCCTTTTTCTATTCTCACAAGTTCTATGTAGTCTTTGCAGGAGCGGCCGTACAACTCTTTGAAGCACTTGGCAAAATGGGAATAGCTCATATGGCACATGTCCGCAAGTTCTTCCACCTTTATCGGTTCGTTGGAATGTTTATCTATATATTCGGTTATGTTTTGAATGGAAGCCTCGGCTTCGGCATAGATTGTGTAAAGTTCCCTGATATGCAGACCGTTATTCTGCCAGATGCGGATTATTTCAATAAGAAGAGAACTTAATTCGCTATGCACACGTACATCATATCCGTAGATTTTCATGTTGAGTTCACGGATGCAGGTTTCAAAGCGCTCCCTGATTGGCAGGTGTTTTAAGCTTTCTGCTGTAAAAAGGGAATCCGCATGTCCGGATTTTCTCGCATACTGTAGAATATCGGACAGTTTCGGCGTATAAACGCTGTTTATGGATAGTCTGTTAGCATCGAATTTAAGCACCAGATATTTGAGTGGGAGATGAGAGGTTGCATAAATGGCATGAACATCTCTGGCATGAAAAAGAAAAAGGTCGCCTTCGGATACATAATATTCCGTCTGATTGCTTTCGACTAAAGCGGTGCCTTCTATCATATAAATCATTTCCACGAAATAGTGCCAATGTGATCTGACAGGAAAGGATTCCTGTGTTGTATCAAAAAGAAAGGCTTCAAAAGGCGCATTCAGAATGTCGCTGTATTCATATAAATAGTTCATATTATTACCATTTTCCTTTTTATCGTTATTTTNTCNGCTTTGACGTATTTATGAAGGTGTAACTGTATTGACTTTTATTATGCATCAAAATTGTAAGAGATTTTTACAATTTTTGTGCGTTTTCATTATAGCATGTGCAGTATAGAATTGCTATAGTATTTTATGGTAAGAAATNTAGTAAAAACGGTGCAGTTATTGGAGGAAGAAAAGCATGNATTATATAAAGGGAATGACTTTTGCGGCTTTTGCGGGGAAAGGATGTCTGNNACANAANGANGCGTNTCANAGTATNGATTCGCTTATCGAAAGAACGGGAGCAAATTTCATTATTTTGGTTCCGAATGGAATTCAGGATACGCCACAGTCCGAGACGATTGACTATCATACGCAGGCGACTATGGCGGATGATGAATTGATTGATATGGTCAATTATATTCATGACAAGGGTGTCAGAGTAGCCATAAAACCGACAGCCAACTGCAAGAACGGTACATGGCGCGCTNATATCAGTTTTTTCGATAAGGATGTGCCATGTGAGCCTAAGTGGTGNAACTGGTTTGCNTCATATACGNANTTTCAATTNCACTATGCCCGTATTGCNGANCAGACCGGNTGNGAGATGTTNATNGCAGGNTGTGANATGGTTATGTCCGANCATCGGGANNCNGANTGGAGAAANCTGATTGCNGATATNAGGACCGTNTATTCCGGAGCNGTATCATATAATACTGATAAATATCAGGAAGATAATATAACATGGTGGGATTGTGTGGATGTTATTTCATCTAGCGGTTATTATCCGATAGATGACTGGAATAGTCAATTAGACAGAATTGAGAAAGTAGTNAAGAAATTNAATAAACCTTTTTTCTTTGCGGAAGCCGGCTGCATGTCAACTGAAGGGTCTGCTAAAGTGCCGAATGACTGGAGAATAAAGGGAGAGGTAAATTTACAGCAACAGGCTGACTGGTACAGTACCATGTTTGAAACTGCCGGAAAGCGCGATTTTGTAAATGGATTCTGCTTCTGGAGCTGGGCTTGGAAACAGTATTCATTGAAGGCGGCTTTGAAGGATGGGGGATATGATATTTATGGGAAGCCGGCGGAGGAGGTTGTGCGGANNTTTTACCNGAGNANGGGATGAGGTAATGNNGNAATGNAGAAATTTGGGGATTTGCAAGGCGGACGTTGTACAATATAGACGAATCAACGCAGGCACGCTTGCGCTACGGTTCAGCCGCAGCGGTACTAAGGCTGCANAANACGCAGCCTAAAGTACAAGACCACTTTCAGTGGTCTACGGCATCACAGTACCTGCTTTTGGTTCGTCTATATTGTACAACTGGNTATTGAGAATGAGATATTCGCAAATATCTGGCTAANACCTAGTTAATNCTATAATCTGAGATTTGNGGTGGAANATGTACTTCTATAAACTTGGTGNGCNGATTGNGCAAAATGTCCGNGNAGTGCCTTGCGNAGGAATATGAGATTTTCTTAATATTCCNATTCNANANNNAGCAATTTCGGGACANGGATGTCCCGAAAAGCCCGCATTGAGCCCGGACGGCGAATAGCGGGCGGTTGCGTCCGTCATTCACAACTTAGCCGGAATATTTAGAAAATCCATATTCCGAAGTCAGGNGCGANCGGACATTTTGCACAATCTGCCCTCNCAGCCTATAAAGAAGAAGCTTTNTGNCNCNNGAANATCCGATANAANTATATATCNGGATAATATATCACGACATAAAAGAAAGGCATGATTAATATGACTACNGAAAAANCNANNGANAAATATGATTACAAGCTCAGTCAGGAAAACGATCTGGATGAAACCGAGCAGCATTTGCTGGAAACTTTTAAAAGGAATCAGAACCATTCGTTAATAACCCTGCTGGGACTTTATAAAGGGCATTATCTTGANCTTTTTTTGTCATTAGTATTTTTTGGAGTAAAACACTCTCCNGTATGGGTNTTNCCTATTGTAACTTCNAATATNGTNAATATTGCTACNAATCCTGACAGTAATGCNGGNANGANAATTTTGACNAATGTNGTCATTATGGTNGCNCTNATTGCNCAGAACGTATTGTCTAACTATTTTCATACCTTGTTTTATGCNAGNTCAATACGAAATGTGGAGCGTGATTTGAGGAGCTCTCTGGTGCGGAAGCTGCAGCAATTATCTATTACCTATCATAATGAAATGCAGTCGGGAAGGTTGCAGTCTAAGATTATGAGGGATGTTGAGCAGATTGAGACTTTGTCATCCCAGATTTTTATTACGGTTTTGAGTATTATCATGAATGTAGTAGTTGCGCTTTCGGTTGTTATAACCAAAAGTCTGACGGTTTTCTTATTCTTTTTGGGGACGATTCCCGTGGCAGTATGTATTATGGTGACATTCAGAGGTAAAATCAGGCGCTATAACAAGGCGTTCAGGAAAGATATGGAGGAAACTTCAGTTCATGTAATGGAAATGATTGAAATGATTCCGGTTACCAGAGCGCATGCGTTGGAGAAAAAGGAAACCGATAAGATGGACCATCAGCTGTATAATGTAGCAAAGTCGGGGCTGCGGCTGGATATGGTACAATCCTATTTTTCATCGATTAGCTGGGTATCTTTCCAGATTTTTCAGGTACTGTGTCTGGGATTTACAGGTTACCTGGCGAGTCAGGGGAAAATCAGCGTCGGCGAAGTGGTTATGTATCAGACCTATTTCAGCTCGATAGTAGCGCAGGTGTCAGGTGTGATAACCTTGCTGCCTACGATTACCAAAGGTTTAGAATCAGTTGACTCTATTAGTGATGTCATGCTTTGCCATGATGTAGAAGAATATGAAAATAAGAAAAAGCTCTCTGTTTTACGTGGTGAAATTAACTTCGTAGATACAGGTTTTAAGTATAAGGATGGGGATGTACCTGTTTTTGAGCATCTGAATCTGAAAATCCGGGAAGGTGAGACAGTTGCATTCGTCGGAGAGTCCGGAGCAGGTAAAACTACTATACTGAATATGGTTATCGGTTTCTTCCATGCAACTGAAGGAAAAGTGCTGATAGACGGACAGGATATGGAATCACTTGATTTAAAGAGCTATCGCAGCGGGATTGCAGTAGTACCGCAGACTCCGATTCTGTTTTCGGGTACCATACGCGAGAATATTACATATGGAAAAGACGATATTTCCGACGAACAGCTTAAAGAGGTCATTCGTGCGGCAAATTTAGAAGAGGTAATCAATCAGCTGCCGAATGGCGTGGATACGATGGTCATGGAGCATGGCAGCAATCTGTCGGGAGGACAGCGCCAGAGAGTTTCAATTGCCAGGGCTTTCGTAAGAGACCCGAAAATTCTGATTCTGGATGAAGCCACGTCTGCATTAGACAGTATTTCGGAAGAGAAAATACAGGAAGCCACTGAAAATCTGGTGCATAACCGGACGACGCTGATTGTGGCGCACAGGCTTTCTACGATTAAGAATGCGGACCATATTGCGGTGATTGGAAAAGGGGGGCTGCGGGAATATGGCACATATGAAGAACTTATGGAGAAAAAAGGGGAGTTTTATCAATTGAGGCAGCTGCAGATGTAGTAGGTTGTAGTCAGATTAACGAACATAGCCAGAATAAACAAACACGGTGCT
>JAAUZS010000148.1 GCA_014804495.1 Lachnospiraceae bacterium | reverse complement strand
CAACTGCAGTGAGCTGATGTCGGCCATTTCCCAATTGTTGATAGTATTTAGCGGTTTCTCTCTTTTGTTAGCGTCTATAGAACTGCCGTTTTTCCTTACTCTTGGAGTAAAAAAAGGAGGCATATTAAAGACTGCCATCGTAGAGGGGCTTGCTTTTCTGGCGATAGCATATCTGTTTTTCGGAAATCTGAAAGTCTTTGAGAATTTTGATATCGTCGTTTTTGCAGACTGGTGTAATGATCACTTGATTGTTGTGGCTCTTATTTCCATTATTACTCCGATTTTTGATATTCTTATTTACTGGCTTTCCTACCGGATTACCTGTAGAATCAATCAAAACAGGGAGGTGGAAATTGATGGATAGAAAATCAGAGACAAAGAGGCTCATACTTTATCTGGTGTTTGTGTTCAGTCTGACATGGGTCATCTTTTTTGCTTATATTCTTTCGGGCAATATCTGGGCGGCAGACGGTGAGATTTCTACTATGGATCAGTTTGTGTGCCTTGGGATGCTATGCCCGGCTTTGGCAGCGTTACTCACAAGATATGTGACAAGAGAAGGTTTTGCAGTCACAGGTAAAAACTCAATGCTTCTCGGAATCAGTTTTAAAGATAAGAAGTGGCTCTATTTTGTGCTTGCAATGTTTCTGCCCTGGCTCTACATTGAACTTGGGAATGCCTTAACACTTATTATTTCTCCGAATGCTTTTGATATTAGTAAACCGGAGCTATTGGAATTGGCAGATAACGAACGGGCGATAATTTATATACAGCCGATAGCAGCAATAGTTTCCGGCATGGTTGCGTCCTTTGCGGCATTTGGTGAAGAGAGCGGATGGCGAGGATATATGATGCCTAAGATGATAAAATTGTGGGGTGTCAGAAAAGCGGTTATAATCGGCGGAATATTGTGGGGAATATGGCACTGGCCGCTAACCTATGTCGGGCATAATTTCGGCACCGGATACTTTGGATATCCTTATACGGGATTTGCTGCAATGTGCGTTATGTGTGTATTTATGGGTATTCTCCTCACCTATGTGACCTGCAAATCCGGTTCCATCTGGCCGGCAGTAATCCTTCATGCAGTAAATAATGCATCACCGTCTGTACTCCAATTTTTTATAAATTATAAAAAGGTGGATGGCTGGCGTTCGGACAGTGTGGTATTATTTCTAATCTCATTTTTGCCGATGATGGTGATTGGCGGTGTTATATTTTTTACCGGGAAAATCAGTGATAGATTAATATAAGTAATTGAGAAATTAAGTTTTTCAAGACGGTCGTTGTACAATATAGACAAATCAACGCAGGGCACGCTTGCGCTGCATTGTCGCTCGTAGCGGTACTAGGCTCGAAAGAACCTCGCCAAGTACCGACGGCTCCATAGCACCCTGCTTATGATATTGTCTATATTGTACAACTCGTTTTTGAAATAGGAAGTTTCGTAATACCTAAGTGCTGGTATATATACGACTGCAAAACTCATTATTTCCATAATGTAGTTGTACAAAATGTACAAGTCCATAAGCAGGTACTGTGAAGCCGCCGGTCCTAAGGCTGCGTATTTTGCAGCCTTAGTACCGCTGCGGCTGAACGGTAGCGAGAGCGTGCCTGCGTTGGATTGTATATTTTGTACAACGGACGTCTTGAAAATATGTTTATTCACTTCTTCCTTAAGTTTTTCCACACCCACATCCAAGTCATAACTTCCTCCCCCCAAGCATAAAGTATTAGAGACAAGAGTGTGACAAGCTGTCACGCATCAGCCGGCAAACAGTCAGGTTGTCAAGTATGAAAATAAATTTTCATACTATTGAACTTATGTCTGCTAAAGCGGACATGTGGTGTAAGTCTGACATTGCTTTCTCAGGGAGGAAACGGAATATGTATGAAATGAAAACAGCGGCGGAAACCATCAGATTATTAAAGTCTGACCGGGAAAAAGGATTGGACAGGCGTATAGTCATGGAGCGGAGAGCCAAACAAGGCCCCAATCGCCTGAGGGAACAGGAAGGGAAGAGCATCTGGCAGATGATACTGGAGCAGTTGAATGACCCACTGATTCTGATTTTGATTGCGGCTATGGCAATATCTGTTCTGCTTGGCGAGGTCGGCGATGCAGCCATTATTGTTACGGTAGTGGTTTTAAATGCAGCGATAGGAGTCATTCAGGAAGGAAAGGCGGGAAAGGCTGTNGAGGCATTGAAGAAAATTTCCGCTCCGAGAGCCGTCGTCATCAGGGACGGACGGACTGAAAAAATATCTGCAGAAGAGCTTGTCATTGGTGATATTGTGATATTAGAGGCAGGAAATATGGTTCCTGCAGATTTACGTCTGATTGAAACACAGGGNATTCAGATAGAAGAGTCTACCCTAACNGGAGAGTCTGCNCCNGTTGAGAAAGAGGCTAATTATATNGAAACTGTCCAGGGTGACAACAG
This sequence comes from Lachnospiraceae bacterium, assembly GCA_014804495.1. GTDB lineage: Bacteria > Bacillota > Clostridia > Lachnospirales > Lachnospiraceae > UBA3282. Next base: position 17,724 of record JAAUZS010000148.1, on the reverse strand, counting down.
CCATGTAAATATGGCATATATGTCTACGTTNGTNACAAGAGGCAGGGGTAAAGGAATAGTAACGGCAATAGGCATGGATACCAGAATCGGCCATATAGCAGACATGCTTCATGAAACGAANGAAAAACTNACGCCACTACAGGAAAAATTGGGAGAACTTGGCAAGGTGTTAAGTATTCTGGCGGTAGCGATATGTGCCCTGCTCTTTGTAATAGCCGTACTNCAGAAGCGAAATATCGGTGAGATGCTTATTACGTCCGTATCATTGACTGTGGCGGCAGTNCCGGAAGGGCTTCCGGCGATTGTTACAATCGTACTGGCATTAAGCGTATCCCGCATGGTACGAGCCAAGACGATTGTGCGAAAATTGTCATCGGTGGAGACNCTNGGCGCGGTAGAAGTGGTGTGCTCGGATAAAACAGGAACTCTGACNCAGAATAAAATGACGGTCACGGAATGTTATATTGATGGCAGAATGATAGAGAAGGAGAAGTTTGCCGGTATTTTTACGGATAGTCTGTGGCGGAATGAGGAGCAGATGGAAAGNAGCGTCGGNCAATTTATATTAGGCTGTATCTTATGCAATGACGGAGACAGTTCCACAGAGGGAGACTTTGGAGAACCGACGGAAATGGCTCTAATCCACATGGCGTCTGACTGTAATGTTCCCATTAATATGCTCAGAAAGAGGTTTTNCAGAGAAGATGAAATGGGGTTTGATTCAGAAAGAAAGATGATGACCACGTGCCATAGGATGAACAAGGGCGAGGGCAGCCGCACTGTTTCTTATTCTAAGGGCGCGGCAGAAAAAATTTTGGAATGCTGTACTTATATTTACCGGAATGGGCGTAAANGNCCNATGANNGTANGCGATAAGGCTTCGATCAATCATGTATTGGANGGGCTTATGAGTGATGGAAGGAGAGTTCTTGCAATCGCGATGGAGCCGGACGGTAAGATGCAGGAGAAAGATATGGTATTCTTAGGTCTGGTAAGCATGCAGGATCCGGTCAGACCGGAGGCCATAGACGCTGTAGAAGAGTTTAAGCGNGCAGGCGTAGAAACGGTGATGATTACCGGAGATCATAAGAATACGGCATTTTCCATAGCAAGGCAGCTGCATATTGCATCTTCGGCTAATGAGTGCATAACGGGCAGGGAANTGGATGAAATGGGAGAAGATGATTTCCTTGAAAAGCTGCCTGAGATAAAGGTATTTGCCAGAGTGACGCCGGAGCATAAGGTGAAAATTGTCAAGGGATTCAAAAAGCTTGGAAAAACAGCTGCAATGACAGGAGACGGCGTTAACGACGCGCCATCNNTACAGGCAGCGGATATCGGAATTGCCATGGGGCAGAATGGAACGGATGTTGCAAGAAATGCCGCGGATTTTGTCTTAATGGATGACAACTTTGCGACTATACAGCTTGCNATNAAAGAAGGCAGGGGAATATATGAAAATATCAGAAAATCCGTGCTTTTTCTGCTGTCTTCCAATCTGGGCGAGATTATGACGATGCTGGTGACGATNATAGCAGGCTTTCCAAGCCCTCTTAAGGCAAGTTTNATCCTTTGGATTAATCTGATTACGGATTCCCTGCCTGCGCTGGCGCTGGGAGTGGACGATAATGAGACGGAACTNTTGATGAAGGAGCCGCCCAGAAAAAAGGGAGAATCCCTTTTTGCCAAAGGCGGACTTATGTGNGTCATCTGCTATGGGCTTGTAATCGGAGGCGTAAGTCTGGCNGCNTTTCTTAAAGTACCGTATGACAGGCTGATTGCGGAAAATCTTCCGNTTAGTTTACATAACATTGTAGAGAGCTATCGGATTTCAAGTGTTTTAGCGAAAGCACAGACGCACGCTTTCATGGTTTTGGGAATGAGCCAGCTTTTTCATGCGGTCGGTATGCGTGATGTAAATCGTTCTATTTTCCGTATGGACCATAAAAAGAATCCGTTTATGCTGTTTGCTGTGGCATTGGGGTTGTTTTTACAGTTCATTGTGACCGAGATAAATCCGCTGATAGAGCTTTTTGGAACCGTGAAACCTGCGGGGATGGAATGGCTGCAGCTGCTCGCATTGTCGCTTACGCCGGTAATCGTACATGAACTGCTTGTTGCCGTCTATCACAGTCACAGGCAGGAGTGAGGGNATAAAGGCAGGAGTTTTTCCGGTATGAGNNTATAATAANGTTAATACNGNCAGNAATANNAGAAACATACCGCTGAGCCATGAAAGGTCNATGGAAAATTTTCTGGATACAAGCATNCCAAGCAGAAGGCCTGCCATAAAGAGCAGAAAATGAAAAAGAACTGCTAAGAAGAAAAACAATGGCATGGAAGATACCTGACAGGAAAANGCCATGCTGGCAAGTATACTGTCAAGCGACAAAGCAAGGCTTAAGAAAAAAGCCTCTTTAGCGCTTAAAATTTGAACATCCTGTTTATTGGCGTCCTCAGGTGAAAAGTATATGGTGAAAATGATATTCAGCTGCTTTATTCTGCATGCCCAGTTGCCGACAGTNTCTGAATATTTTCCGGAGAGATGNCGGATGAGGCTTTCTAAAAGTTTGACACAGCCAAGAAAAAACAGAATCAGAAAAGAGAGTGTGGAAAAAAGCGCTGTGGGAATAAGGGAAAATATTAAGGCGCCTGCCTTCGTCATAATAGTGATGCATACAGATGGAATGAAAACAAGAAGAAACATTGCAGCAGGTTTTATATGAACTCTCCCGGCNCCATAGGCAAATCCCGCACTCAAAGAGTCAATAGAGACGGCAAACATAAAAAGCAGCACAGGCATAATTGCGATAAACATAATAATCCTCCTTTCATACTTTAAGCCTGCGTAACTTAATTATATAATATGTAAATATTTGTAAATTGACTACTGTACGCTGAACCCGAAAAATGGTAATATGTATATGTAGNTTGTAAACNAAGCAAAGCGAAGGAGAATGCGTATGGAACTTATGTTTATCGGAGCAGATCACGAAGTTACCGGCAGCTGCCATTATCTTCGGGTCAATGATAAAAATATCTTAGTTGATTATGGAATGGAGCAGGGAACTCAAAGATTTGAAAGCTGTGAACTGCCTGTGGATGCTGCGCTTATAGACTACATTTTTCTTACGCATGCGCACATAGATCATTCCGGAATGCTGCCGTTTTTGTATGCGAGAGGCTTCCGTGGGAATGTATATACCACGGATGCTACGGCTGATTTGTGCAGTATCATGTTAAGAGACAGCGCGCATATTCAGATGCAGGAAGCCGAATGGAAGAACCGCAAAGCAAAAAGAACCTCGGANAATATGGTGATTACGCCTCTTTATACTATGGAAGACGCGGATGGGGTGATCAAGAGACTGGTGCCCTGTTCATATGATAAAAAAATAAANGTATGCGACGGAGTNGATATACGTTTTACGGATATAGGGCATTTATTAGGCTCGGCAAGTATCGAAGTCTGGGCGACAGAAGANGGGATTACCANGAAACTGGTTTTTTCAGGAGATATCGGAAATATTAATCAGCCGCTCATCAGGGACCCGCAGTATACGAAAGACGCTGACTACGTCATTATGGAATCTACATACGGCGANAAATATCATGGNGATGGNAANCCNGANTATATACCGGAACTTGTAAAAATTCTGAAAAGGACTTTTGATAAGGGCGGAAACGTGGTCATTCCTTCTTTTGCAGTAGGAAGAACACAGGAAATGCTGTATTTNCTGCGTCAGATTAAGGAAGAGAGACTTGTTGCAGGACATGAAGATTTTCCGGTCTATGTGGACAGTCCTCTGGCTGTAGAAGCGACAGGNATATTCCAGAANAACAGTATGGAGTGCTTTGATGAAGAAGCGCTTGAACTNATGAAAAAAGGAATTAACCCAATCACGTTTCCGGGGCTTCATCTTGCNATTACGAGCGACGAATCCAAGGCAATCAATTTTGAGAATGAACCCAAGGTCATTATTTCNGCTTCCGGNATGTGTGAGGCAGGACGNATCAGGCATCATTTAAAGCATAATTTGTGGAGACCCGAATGTACGATACTTTTCGTAGGCTATCAGGCNGTNGGNACGCTTGGAAGGGCTATTGTGGAAGGCGTGAANGAAGTCNGGCTATTCGGTGAGACNATTGAGATTCGGGCAAAAATTGAAAAACTTGTGGGTATGAGCGGACATGCTGATAAGGCAGGTCTGCTGCGATTCATAAACGGTTTTGAGAAAAAGCCCGATAAGGTTTTCGTTGTACACGGAGAAGACAGTATATGTAAGATTTTTACTGANTGTCTGAAAATAGAGNACGGACTTAATGCTTATGCGCCTTATAGCGGAACCAGATATGATTTAATAGAAGGCAGGTTTATNTATGANGCNGAGCCTGTAGCAGTGAAGAAGAAAGCTCATGGTATTTCCGATGTATTTGCAAGACTTGTGGCAGCAGGTCAGAGACTTATGGCTGTCATTAAGAAGAACGAAGGCGCCGCTAATAAGGATTTGGCCAGATTTGCCGACCAGATTAACGCACTTTGCGATAAGTATGAAAAATGACAAAGAGAGGGGCATGGTATACAGATGAGTCTGGCAGACAAAATCTTTATAAATATGTGCAGGGACATTCTGGAGAATGGGACAAGCACTGAGGGAGAAAAAGTAAGACCTCATTGGGAGGATGGCACACCGGCGTATACGGTGAAGAAATTCGGCGTAGTGAACAGGTATGATTTGTCCAAGGAATTTCCGATAATCACTCTGCGNAGGACTGCATTGAAGAGCGCAACCGATNAGATGCTGTGGATATGGCAGAGTAAGTCCAATAATATTCACGACCTGCACAGCCATATCTGGGATGAGTGGGCNGATGANGAAGGNTCCATTGGAAANGCATATGGCTATCAGATGGGGGTGAAGCATCAGTACAAGGAAGGCATGATGGATCAGGTGGACAGAGTTATTTATGACCTGAAAAACAATCCATTCAGCAGGCGTATTATGACAAATATNTANGTGCATCAGGATTTGCATGAAATGCGGCTTTATCCGTGTGCGTACAGTATGACCTTCAATGTTTCGCANCAAAAANGCGAAGATAAGCTGACTTTAAATGCGATTCTGAACCAGCGTTCCCAGGATGTACTTGCTGCAAACAACTGGAATGTGGTGCAGTATGCAGTGCTTGTGCATATGCTGGCGCAGGTCTGCGATATGCAGGTCGGTGAGCTTGTTCATGTAATTGCAGATGCACACATTTATGACAGACATATTCCGATTATAAGGGAGTTGATTGAAAGACCTGTNTATGAAGCTCCGANTTTTACATTGAATCCGGAAGTAAAGGACTTCTACCAGTTCACCAGAAATGATGTGAAGCTGGAAAATTATGTGACNGGTCCTCAGATAGAGAATATACCGATAGCGATATAATGTTCAATGGCCAACATGAACAAACGAATAGAACATCATAGTATCAAGTGATTAATAATAAACTATGCCATAATGGGAGAGAATGATGAATATAATAGTAACAGTAGACAACAACTGGGCAATCGGAAATAAAGGCGGATTGCTTGTTCGCATTCCAAATGATAATAAGGCGCTTATGCAGGAGACAGCCGGTAAGGTGGTTGTTCTGGGCAGAAAAACCTTAGAGACCTTTCCACAGGGAAAACCGCTTGCGGGCAGTACAAATATCATTCTCTCCACAAACTCCAATTATCGGGTTAAGGGCGCAGAGGTCGTGCATAATCTCGAAGAACTGCTTGAAGAATTGAAGAAGTATAATGATGATGAAGTTTATATAATCGGGGGAGAAAGTATTTATCGAATGATGCTGCCCTACTGCAATGTGGTGCATGTGACAAAAATCGACCATAACTATGAGGCGGACGCTTATTTTCCCAATCTGGATATGCTTAATGAGTGGGAGATTACTGCAGAAGGAGAGGAACAGACGTATTTTGATATNGCGTATGAGTTTGTGAAGTATGAACGCAGAGTACGAACTTAGACATANTAAACTTTTATAATTATCAAATCTATGTTATAGGAGAAAGAAGCATGAGTGAGCATAAGAGTAAATTTACTTCAAAGTTGGAGAATCAGGCGGTTTCTATTCTGCTTGCCAAAGATGAACTGGAAAAGAAGAATGAAGAGCTGGAGCGTGCTATAAATGATGCTGNTAAGGCAGGACGTGCCAGAGACATATTTCTTGCAAATATGTCGCATGAGATCAGGACGCCAATTAATACGATGCTNGGTTTAAATGAACTGATTATCCGGGAGAGTCAGGATGAAACAATCAGGGGATATGCACTTGACATAAAGAATGCAGGTAACATCCTTCTTTCGCTTGTCAGCGATATTCTGGACTTCTCCAGAATTCAGTCGGGAAAGATGGAACTGCTTGACGGAATTTATGATATAAGCTCCCTTTTAAATGATTTAATCAACAGCATTACNATACCTCTTAGAAGAAAAAAACTCCGTCTTACATTAGACGTTGCATCTGATGTGCCCGATAAGCTGTCCGGTGATGAGATTCATTTAAAACAGATAATAGGAAACCTTTTATCCAATGCCGTGAAATATACCAAGGAAGGCACTGTGACNTTGCATCTTTCGTGGAAGAAGCATGAGAAAGATGAGATTATGCTGGAAATTTCTGTTGAAGATACGGGCATAGGGGTTAAAGAGAGTGATATAGAGAAGATNTTCGACACTTTTTCCAGAATCGATATGGAAGCGAGCCGTACCGAGGACGGAAGTGGNCTGGGNCTGGCGGTAACGAGCAAACTTGTAGAAATGATGGGCGGTAAGCTGCAAGTCAGGAGTGAGTATGGAAAGGGNTCGGTATTTTCATTTGCNATTCCACAGAAGGTGATTGANTANGCGCCGCTTGGGGATTTCCAGAAACAATATAACAGAAGTGTCATTACTTCCAAAGGATATAAGGAGAAATTCATAGCGCCGCTTGCCAGAATACTTGTGGTAGATGATAATGCGATGAATCTGGCGGTGGCACAGGATCTGCTTAAGAAGACAAGGCTTCAGGTTGATGTGGCTTCCAGCGGGGAAGAATGTCTGGAAATACTTAAGCACAAGGAATACCATCTTATCTGCATGGACCATATGATGCCGGTAATGGACGGTGTGCAGACGATGCATGCAATAAGGGAAATGGATGGTAATCCTTCAAGGGATATCCCAATCATAGCGCTGACTGCGAATGCGGTGGTAGGTGCGAGGGAATTCTATTTGAAAGAGGGATTTGAGGATTATCTGACGAAGCCTATAGAGCCTGAAAAACTGGAAGATATGATGATTAAATATCTTCCAAAGGAGCTGGTATATCTTTCGGGTAATTCAGAAGAGGCCGGAGGGGAAGAGGCGGAAGAAGATACTATAAGCATGGATGAAGAAAGTCTGATCAATATGGGAATAAACTTTTCCCACGGATTGAAATATATGGGCGGCAGCCGCGCGCTATATGCAAAGGTGCTGCATGATTTCAGGGATATGCTCTCAGAGAAGGAAGANCAGCTCAAATCGATGATTAGTAAAGGCGATGTGTATGGTTATGCGATTATCGTGCACGCTCTAAAAGGAAATGCCCGTAATGTCGGAGCGGATGAATTGGCGGAGGAAGCTTTTGACTTAGAAAANAAGAGCAAGGAAGGNCAGCTTGAAGAAGTAGAGGTGCGCTCGCCTATTCTCTTCAGTATGATGCAGACGCTTAGTGAAAATCTGAGTAAATATTTTAAGAAAAATACCCCTGATGTAAAGGTGAAGNCAGTGGAGCAGACAGACGAAAANNTTTCNATATCAGAGACTGAGTGGAAACAGAAATTAGAAATCTTAAATCAGCAGTTAGATGATTTTGATGGCGACGGCGCTGCGGAAAGCTTAAAAGAATTGAAAAACTGCAATATTCCTGAAAAAGATAAAAAAGCGCTCCGCATGTGCGAAAAGGCTCTTAACGATTTTGCATATGACGTGGCGATGGATGTACTGGCTTCTATATTGAAGTCTTGACTTTTAAAAAGAAAAGTATAATACTTATNAATAACATACTTGTAGGAAGAGGGAGTAAAAATATGGAAAAGAAAAATTTGGACTGGGCAAATCTTGGATTCGGATACATGGAAACGGACAAGAGATTCGTATCAAACTATAAAGACGGAGTGTGGGATGACGGAGCGCTTATTTCCGATGCATCCATTACAATTAATGAATGTGCGGGTGTATTCCAATATGCGCAGACATGTTTTGAAGGCATGAAAGCCTACACAACAGAAGATGGGCATATTGTTACGTTCCGCCCTGATTTGAATGCAAAACGTATGGAGGACTCCTGTAAGAGGCTGGAAATGCCGGTATTCCCGCAGGAACGTTTCATTCAGGCGGTAACAGATACGGTAGCTGCCAATGAAGCATATGTTCCGCCCTATGGTTCCGGTGCGACCTTATATATACGTCCGTATATGTTTGGAAGTTCTTCCGTAATCGGAGTAAAACCGGCGGATGAATATCAATTCAGAATATTTACTACTCCGGTAGGTCCATACTTTAAAGGCGGCGCTAAACCGTTGACTATTAAGGTGAGCGATTTTGACAGGGCGGCTCCGAACGGTACGGGACATATTAAAGCGGGGCTGAATTATGCTATGAGCCTGCATGCTATTGTTACTGCCCATGAAGAAGGCTATGACGAGAATATGTATCTGGATGCGGCAACCAGAACTTATGTAGAAGAGACCGGCGGTGCCAATTTCCTGTTTGTAACTAGGGATAATAAAGTCGTTACTCCTAAATCAAACAGCATACTGCCTTCTATTACGCGCCGCTCACTTATGACTGTTGCTAAGGATTATCTGGGGCTGGAAGTAGAAGAAAGACCGGTTCCTTTTGAAGAAGTGAAGGAATTTGCGGAGTGTGGTCTTTGCGGTACGGCAGCAGTAATTTCTCCTGTCGGCAAAATTGTAGACCATGGTAAGGAGATTGTTCTTCCGAGTGGCATGACGGAAATGGGTCCTATTACTAAAAGACTGTATGACACACTGACAGGTATTCAGATGGGCCGCATAGAAGCGCCGGAAGGCTGGATTCATGTTATAAAATAAAGCTGGTATTTTCTATTTTTCTATATTGGAGATATAAACAAATGTACGATGAAATAAGAACCCGATATCCGTATTTATACGAGACACATCTGCACACATCAGAGGCCAGCGCCTGCGCGCATTATACCGGAAGGGAGATGGCTCGGGCGTGTAAGGAATACGGATATACGGGTATTTTTGTGACAGACCATAACTGGGGCGGAAATACTGCGATAGACAGAAGCAAGCCCTGGGATGAGTGGGTGAATGATTTCTGCAAAGGATATGAGAACGCTAAAGACGAAGGCGATAGAATAGGATTGGATGTTTTTTTCGGTTATGAGGCAGGTTTTTCCGGAACAGAATTTCTGTTATATGGAATCGATAAGGAGTGGATGCTGAATAATCCGGACATCCGTACAGCAGATATAGAAAAGCAGTATAGACTTGTACATGGAAGCGGAGGAATGGTCATTCATGCCCATCCATGCAGAGAGGCGGGCTATATATCGGAAATTCGCCTTTTTCCTGAATTGGTAGACGGTGTAGAAGGGATAAACGGTGCGCATTCCAACCCGCGCAGCACCGGACATAATAATCCTGAGTATGATAAGAGGGCGATTGCATATGCCATGCAGCATACGCTTCCTATTACGGCAGGCTCGGACATTCACAGCACCGACTTGTTTGGAGCCGGCATTGCCTTTAGAAGAAAGCTGACATCTTCTGCGGACTATGTCAGGGCAATTTTATCGAATGAGGATTATGTGCTGACAGACGGTGAGTGCTGGTATGATAAAGAAGGGAAGAAGTTACGCACTTAGAAGGGAGCATGGTTATTAGTGTGAGAGGACGAAAAAAAGCCGCTGTAATTATATTGTCTGTATGCATGGCAGTCTCTTTACTGTCAGCCTGCGGNAAAAATAGGGATGGCGTNAATATAGTGCTGACAACAGGTTTTAATAAAGATGAAGTATTTCGTATCGGCTCTATTTCCTGTACACTGCCGGAAATTATGGTATATCTGACTAATATACAGAATCAGTATGAGAGAATCTATGGAGCAGGAATCTGGGAGGCTAATCTGGGAGATGTCACTTTAGAAGAGAATGTTAAAGACATAGCGCTGGCACAGATTGCGCAGATTAAAACCATGAATCTGATGGCAGAGCAATACGACGTCACATTATCGGAAGAAGAAGAGCTACAGGTAAAGAATGCTGCAAAAGACTATTACGCTTCGCTAAATGAGACTGAAATTGAAACAATGGGGGTAGACGAGGATACCATTGAAGGACTTTATAAAGAGTATGCTCTTGCAGGTAAGGTTTATCAGTATATTATTAAAGACATAAATCCTGAAATCAGCGACGATGAGGCGCGGACCATTACGGTTCAGCATATTCTGCTTAAGACTTACGCTATGGATGGAACAGGCAAAAAAATCGAATATACACAGAAGGCAAAGGAAGAGGCTTTTGATGCAGCATACGAAGCATGGGAAAAGGCTGTTGCAGGTGAGGACTTTGACGAACTTATCAGGCACTACAGCGAGGATGCTAAAAGCACATATTCCTTTGGAAAAGGAGAGATGGATCCTGCTTTTGAGGAGGCAGCTTTTAATCTTGGAACTGACGAAATCAGCGATATTGTAACAACAGAGTCAGGTTATCAGATTATTAAGTGCATCAGCGCTTTTAATAAAGAGGAAACCGACAGCAATAAGGTGAAGATTATAGAGCAGCGTAAAGCAGAGGTGTTCGGTCAGGAATACAATGCGTTTGTGGAGAACCTTACAAGAAAGCTGAATGAAGAGCTGTGGGAAAGCGTTCACTTTATTCATGATGATAATGTTGTTACCTTGAGTTTTTTTGAAGTTTATAATGAATATTTTGAATAAGAATATTGTTTAGAAAAAATTTATAAATCTGCAAATCCAGATAAATAAAAGGTTTCAGTATAATTATTAGCACTCAATGAAGATGAGTGCTAATTTTTTCTTGACATTTTTAAATGCGCGCATTAAACTGATTTTTAGATATAGATATAAGAGAAAGGAACGTGATGTTATGGCAGTAAAACATGGCAGTTTATCTATTAACAGTGACAATATTTTTCCTATTATTAAAAAGTGGTTGTACTCGGATCACGATATTTTCTTCCGTGAGCTGATTTCCAACGGCTGCGATGCGATTACAAAATTAAAGAAACTTGATATGATGGGCGAATATTCACTGCCCGATGATTACAAGGCGAAGATTCAGGTCATTGTAAATCCGGAAGAGAAAACTCTCAAATTTATTGATAACGGACTCGGCATGACTGCTGACGAGGTTGAGGAGTATATTAATCAGATNGCTTTTTCGGGAGCATCGGATTTTATTGAAAAGTATAAGGATAAAACAAACGACGATCAGATTATCGGTCATTTTGGTTTAGGCTTTTATTCCGCATTCATGGTAGCNGACGAAGTGCATATTGACACCCTTTCATATAAGGATGGCGCNCAGGCTGTTCACTGGGAATGCGACGGCGGTACGGAATTTGATATGAAAGANGGAGACAGGNGTGAAGTCGGAACNGAGATNACTCTTTTCATCAATGAGGACTGTCTTGAATTCTGCAACGAATATAAGGCTAGGGAAGTTATTAAAAAGTATTGTTCTTTCATGCCTATAGAAATATATCTTTCTAAAGCAAATACTACGGATACACAGACTATAACGGAAGCGGAAAAACTTGATACCGACATCGTAGTGGAAGAAATCAAAAAGGAAAANGAAGAGGACGAGCAGAAATTAAAGATTAAAAAGCGTCCTGANCTTTTGAATGAAACCAATCCGCTTTGGGCTAAGCATCCGAATGAATGNACGAAGGAGGAATATCTGGAATTTTACCGNAAGGTATTTCAGGACTACAAGGAGCCTTTGTTCTGGATTCATCTGAATATGGATTATCCGTTCAANTTAAAGGGTATATTATANTTCCCTAAGATTAATATGGAATATGAATCCATNGANGGAACNATNAANNTATANAANANTCAGGTNTTTATCGCAGATAATATCAAGGAAGTNATTCCTGAATTTCTGATGCTGTTAAAGGGNGTTATTGATTGTCCTGACCTGCCGCTNAATGTATCCAGAAGCGCACTGCAGAATGACGGATTCGTAAATAAGATAAGCGAATATATTACGAAAAAGGTCGCAGACAAGCTTTCAGGTATGTGCAAGACCGAAAAAGAAGAATATGAGAAATACTGGGACGACATCAGTCCGTTCATTAAATTCGGCTGCTTAAAGGATGATAAGTTCTGTGAGAAGATGACNGATTATATCNTNTTCAAGAATCTGGACGGNAAATATCTGACNCTTCCNGAATGTNTGGAAGTNAATAAAATNGATCCGGACGAGNCNGAAGCTTCCGCAACAGATGAGAATGGTGAAAAAGTCGAGGCAGAGNTTGTAGANGAGAACGGCGAAAAAGTTGANGCAGAGGTCGTAGATGAAAATGGCGATAAGGTAGACGGTTCAGAAGATGAAGCGGCTGATGATGAAAATAAAGAAAAAGTCATCTACTATGTAACNGACGAAAAACAGCAGAGCCAGTATATTAATATGTTTAAGTCTGCTAAGATGGATGCGGTCATCCTGACTCATAATATAGACCAGCCTTTCGTATCNCAGCTTGANGCTAAGAATGAAGGAATTAAATTCCANAGAATAGATGCTGATTTAACAGACACCTTTAANGCTAAGACNAGTAAGAAAGCCGAAAAAGAGTTAGAAGAGCAGACGGAAGAAATCTCTAAGATTATGAAGAANGCNTTNAAGAAAGACGGCATTACCGTTAAGGTTGAGAAACTGAAAAATAAGAAAATTTCTTCCATGATNACCTTATCCGAAGAGACCAGAAGAATGCAGGATATGATGAAGATGTATGCTATGCAGGGTATGGATATGGGAATGTTCGGCTCTAAAGAGGGTGAGACGCTTATCCTGAATGCCAATCATCCATTGGTGCAATATGTACTTGANCACAAGGATGGAGATAATGTCAGAATGATCTGTGAGCAGCTCTATGACCTTGCNCTGCTGCAGCAGGCGCCGCTTGAGCCGGAGGCTATGACGAAATTTGTTGCAAGAAGCAATGATATTATGATGCTGCTGACTAAGTAGAAGTGTAGATGGCAGTAAACGAGAGGTATATTAATGGAAAANAATCTGACTACAGGGAATGTATTGAAGACTGTAGTATATTTTTCACTGCCGTATCTGCTGTCNTATTTNTTGCAGACNCTATATGGACTGGCCGACTTGTTTTTCGTCGGCCAGTTTAATGGTGTTGACAGCACTACGGCAGTTTCCATCGGAAGTCAGGTTATGCATATGCTTACCGTTATGATAGTCGGACTTGCAATGGGAGCTACTGTTATGATAGGCAGGGCGGTTGGCGCCGGAAAGAATGAAGAGACATCGCGCACTATAGGCAACACGATAACATTATTTATGGTAATATCACTTGTGTTGTCAGNNGTTCTNTTGGTTATGGTAAAGCCAATCGTGGCTGTTATGTCCACACCGGANGAAGCNGTTGTTGGAACNATTTCATATCTTAGGATTTGTTTCATAGGTATACCGTTCATTACGGCTTATAATATTATCAGTTCTATTTTCCGGGGGATGGGAGATTCCAAAAGCCCGATGTATTTTATAGCGGCGGCCTGTGCAGCTAACATAGTGCTTGATTATATTTTTATCGGAATATTGGGTCTTGGCACTGCGGGCGCGGCATTGGGGACAACATTATCCCAGACAATCAGCGTTGCCATATCTTTATTCGTAATAATGAAACACAAAANGGGAATATCGCTTACACTTAAAGATTTGATTCCGCATAGGGATACTATGGAATCGCTTCTTAAAATCGGCATTCCCGTGGCGCTTCAGGATGGTTTCATACAAATTGCATTCATAGTTATTACCATAATTGCCAATAAACGCGGNTTGAATGACGCAGCNGCAGTCGGCATCGTGGAGAAGATAATCGGAATCTTATTCCTTGTNCCATCTTCCATGCTTTCAACGGTNTCGGTACTNTCNGCNCAGAATGCCGGCGCNGGNAAACATGAGCGTGCCCGNCTTACGCTTAAATATGCCTGTATCATGGCGGTANTATGGGGAATTATTGTAAGTTTTGTCATGCTGTTTGCAGCAGANCCTTTTATCGGACTGTTTGCNGATGATGATACGGTAGTATTGCTCGGCNGTCAGTATATGCGTGGATATGTCTGGGACTGCATCTTCGCGGGTATTCATTTTAGCTTCAGCGGTTATTTCTGCGCTTACGGACTTTCTGCAATCCCGTTTATACATAATTCAATGTCGATAATATGTGTACGCATTCCCTTTGCATACTTCGCATCGAAGTATTTTGCGGATACGCTCCTGCCAATGGGAATTGCTTCTCCCGCGGGCTCGGCGCTGTCGGTGCTTATTTGTGTCGGCGTTTATATCTGGATGGGCAGGCGNCAGAAGCAATATTAGTGAACAGCTAAAGTGTCGTCTTTTTAATATCTGCATATAATAACTAGAAAGATAATAAGGTTTAAGCAGGTAATAATATGAACCCAAAAGCTATAAAAAGCGCACAGATNGAAGGGGAAACAACAGGCGGACTGCAGATAAATGTTACCTCGGATATAGGTTTCATACCGATNCAGAACGCCGTGATTTCCATTGCTTATACCGGAACACCCGGAACAACGCTTGAAACCTTACGGACAGACAGCTCCGGGCAGGCACAGGAAGTACAGCTTATGGCGCCGCCCCTGTCTTATAGTCTTACGCCGGATTCTCCGATGCCATATTCGGAATATAATCTGACCGTGGAAGCNCCGGGATATGAGCCTGTGCTGGTTTCCGGNGTTGAGGTCTTGCCNGATGTAACGGCAGTGCAGGATATACGAATGACCCCGACGGAAACTTCCAGAGAGGAAGAAGAGACAATTGTGATTCCGGATCATACNCTGTATGGAGAATACCCGCCGAAGATTCCGGAAGATGAGATTAAACCTATGGATGAAACCGGTGAAATCGTACTCAGCCGTGTTGTTGTTCCTGAGTATGTTGTTGTACATGACGGAGTGCCGTCTGACAGCAGCGCTCCAAATTATTATGTAAACTACAAAGAGTATATTAAAAATGTAGCCTCATCCGAAATCTATGCAACTTGGCCGGAAAGCTCTATTTATGCAAATATTCTTGCAATTCTCTCTTTTACGCTGAACAGGGTATATACGGAGTGGTATCGGAATCACCATCTATTCGTGGTTGGGGTAGAAAATCATTTAAATTAACCCTGAAACGAATAACAATCTGTTCATTAGTCACGTCAATTCGCTCAATCAGCTTATTTACAAGAACTCTCTGTGTATGGCTGTCTGATTCTTCAAAAATTTCTTTCCACGTTGGGAACTTTGATTTTAATTCCTCCCAATCAGCACTGTTGACTGAATCCTGCTTTAAAGCTTCTTCCTTTTCTATGATAAGCTGTTTCTGCAAATTTTCTTTTTCCTGATGCTTGTGAATTGCATCAGCGATTTCCTCAACAGATAAAGGGTACTCTCCTGTCATAGCTTTAGGAATTTTGCTTTGCATTGTCTTAATTTCCTTTGTGATTTCATTCAATTCTTCTTTTAACTTCTTGATTTCAGTCTCAACATTTTTTCTTTCTTTTGCCTCATTTGCTTCTATTGCAGTCATAACCTCATCGTTTTCCTGCAATTTGTTTATGTATTCTCCAAGACAATCAAAAATTATTTTTTCAATCTTATCCGCGCGAAATTGATATACTTTATTGTGAGGTATTCCTTCTTGTGCGGATTGGCAGCGGTACATGGGAGTTTTACTTGCTTTTTTTTCTCCTGTGTCTTTAATTTTCCAATATGCGTATTTTGTCCCATTTGTTAGTTTTCGTCCGCAATACCCACAATATATAACATCAATTAGTGAAAGCATACCATCGTTCCTCCTTATAACTTTTATATTTTGGTGTTCAAGAGTTTTTATGTATTTATCCGCTCGTAGCTTTCTTTTGTCCTGTGTTCTGTTCCAAGTGTCTCCGTCGATGATTTGTATTTCTTCGTTAGGAGAAGTAGCTTTTATCCAATCTTTGCTGTCTAGTCTATGATATTTTCCGTTAATGCGTTCTCTGCGCTTGTAAGCTACATGACCTGCGTAAATTGGGTTTGTAAGAATACTTGTTATCGTTCCGCTTTTCCATTGGTCTCTTGGAGCTAAGTTTTTGTAGTGAGCATCTTCATTTAACAGCTTTGCAATTTTAGCTGAACCATATTCTTTGTTCAAGGAAAGGTTATAAATGTATTTTACGACCTCTGCCTGTTCGGGAATTATCTTTAATGTATGTAAAGCTCTGCCGTGTTTGCTGACATCTCCTGACAACTCTAATTTGTACCCATACGGAGCCGCACCACCCATGAACTTACCATGTTGTACCAGCTTTTGAGCGGTATCCTTTACACGCATTCCTGTGTCCGCGCTGCTTTTTTGAGCATTGCCATATCTTAGTGCTAACATCATCTGCCCCATGATATCATTACTTTCAGGAGAAATGCAGCCATCTTTGTATGTATAAATGTCTACGCCATTAGTCTTTAAAGCCATGACATACGCCCCGACTTCCCACATTCTGCGCCCTATACGGTCATCTTTATATGCCGCGAGAATATCGTATTCCGACTTTTCGGCATCCCGTAAAGCTTCTTGCAGAATATCTCTGTCAACGACCGCATTTTTGTAACCGCTGTTACTGCCTTCAAAATATTCTTTCTCATCTAATATCCAATCTTCGTGGCTGTTTACATACTCTTCTACCAACTGCCTCTGTACTTTTAAATCTCCATCAGCCTCTAGTTGTTGGTTTGAGCTAACTCTTAGCAACATTCGCACTCTCTTCATTTGCAATCACTCCTTCCGTTTTCATAAGATATAAATTTTTTTATTTGACCTTGCAATTCATTAAAAAGAATTGCTTTAATCTCTTTATGTATTAAATCAGAGTCTTGCTCTTCATCTGGGAATTGCAAAACTAATTTAATTTTTTCTGTGCCATAATTTACTTCTTTATTTAATTCTTTCATACTCTGTCCTGTATCAATATCTCTCATTTCATTGGTATTGATTAAGAACTTGTCACATTCCATTTTACGGTTATAATTATTAATCTGTTTTTCCATTCTTCATGCCCCCTTTCGGCAAGAAGTCTTTAACCACCTCTTTCAGTAAATTTACAGTTTTGTGTTCATTGCGAATGGATAAATGAACATCTGCAAACTGCATATTAAGATTATACAATTATAAAGGGACTATGTCAAGACAATTTTAAAGGAACTATTATTGACATCAGAATTTATATAGATTATTATTAAATAAATCTATTGTAAAGCGAGGATAATATTATGGATTATATTACAAAATATTTTTTGTATACAAGTATTACATCTGGTCAAAAAACAGACATAATGGAAAAAAATTTGAAAAATACCTTAGCATATAAAAAAAATAAAAAATCTTTTAGAGAGAATTGTGGTTTTT
>JAAUZS010000147.1 GCA_014804495.1 Lachnospiraceae bacterium | reverse complement strand
ACAGAAATTCAAGCATAAATCCTCCAAATGAAAGTAAACTCAGCCATAAATATTTTGTCCATTTTACTTCTTTAACCATTATCCTCTCCTTATGAAATTCCGATTTGTAGGAAAATAACTTGCTATTTTAAAGCCACGAATTCTGCATCCTCTTCTTTGAAATAGTCATTCATATTACTACTAAATCCGCTTGCTTTCCATGCTTGTTCAAATGTAATATCCTCTATGTTACATTCTTACTCCCATTTTAATAATAAAATCCCTCACGCCTAAGCAGCTTAACAAATTCAAAAATCTGTTTTCCATCTACGTCAAACGAAAAAATAAACGAAAATCCTATTTCAGCTTCATCGCAGGCACAGATATTTTCTTTCATTTCCTGAATCATCTGTCCATCGTGATAAAAGTCCGTAAGATAGTCTTCTACACCGTAGGCCTCAAATTCATATTCAGAAAACTTTTCAAAGGAATATGCCAGAGCTGCATCTCGTTTCAGTTTTGTGGAGACCGTTATTTTATCGAACTGAATCTCTATATCACAAAAACCCTTCACACTGATTACCGGAATAGGGTAGGATTCTATATGCCATTCCCCATCATCGTTTTTATGATAATGACCGTTAAACCAACCGGATTCAAGTTCAAATATTCTGTGGAACAATGCGTGAATGATTTCCGCGTTTTTCATTTCCAATCGATTATATGCAGTATTGATTTCATTAAACAATTCTTTATCCATTCAATCGCCATCCTTATTTCAAAATATTTACCAATTCAAGAAGTGAATGAATCACAAAATCCGGACGTGGAAAGAGCTCACATACTGATGCATTCATCTTCTGTCTTTTCTTTGCTTTCCAATCTTTATAAAATTTTTGAGCATCTAAATTAACACCAACATTATAAAGTATTTGTTCAACTGCTTTTATTGAGTTGTTTCCAGTGTCAATTAGTGTTCCAAAGCAATCAAAAATGATATGTCTAATCATAATATATTTCTCCGCAAAAACTCGTTTTATAGAAAGGAATGTGGTTTTGTACCGTACAGCTTATGGCTTATGCGGGTACTACGTTTCTTTTTTTGTTTGTGTATTTTGCATTAGTGTCAAAATAAATTTTCTAAAAAACTATCTGGAACCATCATATTTTCTCCGCCTATACCCAGATCAATTCCATCATCATTATTACCATGAAAATCGCTTCCACCCGTAAAAGCCAAATTGTATTTAATAGCGATATCCTGAAGTTTCTTAGAGTATATGGAATCTTGGGATGGATGTATTACTTCAATTGCATTTAATCCGTAATCCATGAGATTTTTAATTAATATTTCTGTTTCATTATCATTCAATCCATATTCTGCCGGATGAGCCAGGGACACAATTCCACCTGCATTATGTATCTTTTCAGCTACAACTGAAAATAAGGGATAACTGCATTCAACATAAGCACTGCCTCCTCTATGAAGATATTTTGATAGTGCCTCCCCTTCTGTTGATGTATATCCTTTTTTAACCAATGTTCTTGCAAAATTCATACG
This sequence comes from Lachnospiraceae bacterium, assembly GCA_014804495.1. Taxonomy (GTDB): domain Bacteria; phylum Bacillota; class Clostridia; order Lachnospirales; family Lachnospiraceae; genus UBA3282. The sequence goes on along the minus strand of JAAUZS010000147.1, from coordinate 4,403 downwards.
TGTCAAAATACATTCTTCAAATGGTTTTTCCACATCATCATAATCAATACTTATTCCAATTCTTTGAAGCGCTTTTATAATTGCATCATTGTGTTCATCTCTTAGAGCTTTTAGCGTATTCATATATTCATCCATTTTTTCTGCCGCAAAATTATATCCTAAGACATGAATATTAACTAATCTATTTTGAACATAACAACAGGAGTTTATTTCAACGCCGTTTATAAACTTAATACCCAGTTTTTCAGATTGTTTTCCAGCCCTTTCTAACCCGTTTATTGTATCATGGTCGGTCAGTGAGACAGCTGACAACTCTTTCTTTTTTGCAAGATACAATAATTCTTCAGGGGTATAAGTTCCATCTGAGTATATAGAATGAAAATGTAAATCGATATATGACATTTTAATGCTCCTTATAATTAATACCTTACCTCCAATTCGTACAACGCCGTTGATCTGCCGTTAGGATGATCGATAATGTCCACGATTTTAAATCCGGCGTTCAAATAAATCTTTCTGACAGCCTTTTCATCCAAACCTGTATCCAGACGGATATATCGGATACCACGTTTGCGGCACTCGACTTTGATTGCGTTCACAACGTGCTTTGTAATGCCCATTCCGGCATACTTGCGGCGAACACAGAGTTTATGCAGATAGGCGGCTTCATATTCAGGGACATGTGGCCAAAAATCAGAATCCGCCCATTGTAGGATAAAGGCACAGACGATTTCGCCATCAATAGTTCCGATACAGAAATTCTCAGGCTGGGCATCAGGGGTTATTAATTCCTCCGGTGTCAGCCATTCATCGAGCCAGACCCGGAATCCCTGTTCACGCCCCCATGTCGCCACTTCCTTCATAACGGAAATCGCTTTTAACACTTCATTGAAGTGAATTATAATGTCGCTCATGATTCATTTTCCTTTACAGCGGCAATCATAAATCGATAACCGCCAATTCTAACCTCAAATGCCATATCGCCCCATGGCTGAACCGTTAACTTAGTTGGTTTCAACGCCAAATGATTTTCATATATCCACTGAATCTGTTCAGACGGCACGGTCATGTAAATTTCAACCCCACACCCGATATGTGGGAGTTGATTTTCAGCAACATATCCATCCGTTACACCTAACAAAACAGAATTACCGCAAAGAGATATTCCAACCAAAGGGTCACCGCTTTCCGGTGACTGCGAAAAATCAACATTCCACCCAGCAGCGGAAAATTCCTCTACAGCCACATATGGGTCTATACAAGCAAGAATCGGTCTAATCATTTTAGTTTTCTCCCATCACATACAACTTTACTATAGCTTTATCAACCAGTTGTTATAATATTTACCAATTCAAGAAGTGAATGAATCATAAAATCCGGCGGAGGCAAGAGTTCGCTCTCTTTGTAAAGAGCCTTTCGATCCAAAAGCGCCGTTTTCATTCCAATCTTTTGAGGCCCATATACATCGTCCATATAACTATCTCCCACGAACAGGCAATCATTCGCTAACCAACCGCTTTTACTCAAAATCGTCTTATAAAAATTAATGTCCGGTTTATAGACCTGCATATTTTCTGATGTGTAAATATGCGAAAAAGATAGTTTATTCAGTTCAAGATAATAAAGCAATGAATCTGTATCTGTCGTTGACCCGATCGCAATGTCTACATTTTCATCTTCAAGCTTTGCTAACGTCTCATAAACATCTGAAAAAACTAATCTCTCTGCAAACAAAGAGTGAATCATTGGTTTTACCTCTTTTGATGCATTTGCTTCTATCCCATATTGCGCGAATGTTTCCGACAGACTTACTTCAAACAGTGTTTTTTCATTCAAAAAGGCTGATGCATTCATCTTCGCTCTTTTCTTTGCTTTCCAATCTTCATAAAATTTTTGGGCATCTAAATTAACACCAACATTATAAAGTATTTGTTCAACTGCTTTTATTGAGTTGTTTCCAGTGTCAATTAGTGTTCCAAAGCAATCAAAAATGATATGTCTAATCATAATATAATGCTCCTTGAATATAAGTCAGATAATCGCTGCCCCCAAATAAACAAAATTCAATTTTGACGGTTTAAGATCTNACAAGCCGTTATAACATCCTGTTTTTGTAAACCTTTTAATGCATCAACAAAAACAAGATGTTCGTGTAACTTTAAATCACCAGAATAATCGTCTTGAAAACAGTCATCTAAAATAACATACCTTTTAATATTCGGGTGCGTATGTAAATAAGTGTTAATTTCCTCTGTTCTGCTGTGATACTCTTCTCCATATGGGGTAATATCGATATCATATATATTATTGCACTTAAAAAAATCTATAAGTATATCCCAGTTTTTACCACCTAACCGATGGCTTGAAATAACTACTACCTTCGCTTTCATTCTATGTATCAAGTCACATATATTTTCTCCTGCATATGGCAATATAGTCTGCACTTCTAAATCAGGCTGAAAAATATTTAATACGCCATCAATATCAAGAAATACAGCAAGCGGTTGATTATTCACTTGCGATTTGATGTAGTTTAACATTTTCTTACATATAAGTTCAGTCGCATGAATATCCTTACCCCATTCATCAATAATTCTTTGTCCTTCCAACAATGCAGCCTCATATTCCTCTTTTGTAAATTCTCCCGACTGATAGGCCGTATCCAATTCATCTTTGTCATCTACCAATACATCACCGCTTGTTGTAAGCATAACATCCAAATACTGATCCATAAAAGCCAGCACGCCATCCTCCTCTACTAACACAGAATGGATTACATCTATATACCATGCTGATATATCTCCATTTTCCATAAACATTGCCGTAAGAGAATGTTTTTTCCCATCAGGTATTAAGGTAAGCCAGCACATCCCTTTTCCTGCTACGGGAACTTTACCCGCCTTTTTAAAAAAATCCCAATATATATATTCTCCATCCGTCAATTCGTTCAGCGCTGCCCAACCATGAAATTTATCACATTCAATACGCATTTGATAATAAGGAAAATATTGAAATCCCCATTTCAAATCTCTTGTCAATCTTTTTTTAGTCATAATATGCCTCCTAAAGTTGTGCAGCAGTATAGTGTTCTGCTATTTGCGCAATCTTTTCTCCTTTTTCTGATAAAAATTATCAGCTCCCATCTAACAAAAAATCAGTCAGTTCTACAATCTTGATTCCATCCTGTGTAATTGGCACTGTACATTCATTTGCACATCGATGTTAAAAAACTTTCCCTAATCTTATATCAGCTCTTCTCTCTTTTCCAGAACTGCCAAAGCCGCCGCGCATGCAGGACAATCACAATATTTTGCTCCGGCTGCCTTGCGCTCCTTTGCACGGGAAATCTCTTTTTGCGCATTTTCCTCACCGCCGAATACATTTATTCCGGCTTCCGAACCAGCAAAAGCAATTAAGCTGTCAATCGGCAGAAGGTCCTCTTCTAATTCGGCAAGAAGTTTCACTGTTTGTTCGGCTTCTTTATCTGTTCCAATTGCATTCATCCAGTCTGCCGCAGCCGCCTTTGCTTCCTCACAACAGTAAGGAATGCTTGTCATTTCGTTTAGTTGTTGGATTACATATTCTTTTACATCCTGTTTCATATTTTTTCTCCTTTTTCTAACCCATATGGTACTTTCACATCTCCATACATATTTACTGCATTCCCTGTGAAATGCAGGCAGACTTCATTTTCTCCTTCTTTTAGCAGATGCCCAATCTGAAAGGTATGAGGACCATAGAAGCTGACACCTGCAAACGTACCATTGCACACACATTCTGCCATTTCCTCGCCACGAACCATGAAATACTCCGAGCCTGTAAGTGCTTCACCTTCCGGAACAAGATAAATACGTCGATAAACAGCCGTATTTGAATATTGGTCTGCATCTGAATAATCATGTTCAAACTGCTCTGTCCAATCTCCGAGAAATGCTTCTTCCACAGCTTTCTCAGAATAGGAATCCGACCGGTATTTTTCCATAATGTATTCAGTATCTTCGTCTAAAAGAAGCAATAATTTCATCTCACAATGCTCTAATTTCAAACTGATACACGAATCATCTTTTCTCAATAAATCCTGTCCGGCGAGGCAGACGATGTTCTCTGCACAGCAATCCCACAAATTAATCAAAAAAGGTGTTCTGCCAGCCTGCAGCTCTTTTACATATACATTTGTTTCAATTGTCTCTTCCCCTTCATTTGAAAACAGATACCATAAGACTCCTTCCTTTTCCATATGTACGGCTCTAAGACATGGGCAGTCGCTTTCCGTTACCACAGTGCGGTAATCAACTTTTTCCGCTGCAAGGCGATCGTCCTGTTCTGCGGTTAGTTCGGCCGTTTCATCCACTACACGTACATCAGTAAGATACTCTGAATATTCTTTCTGTGTCCGGTAGCCA
>JAAUZS010000146.1 GCA_014804495.1 Lachnospiraceae bacterium | reverse complement strand
TACCTTGTCGGATAAGCAGTGGGTGAAGGTGACTGCGAAAGTGTCTAATGAGTACTTTGAGGATTATAACGGAGAGGGGCCCGTACTGCACGCGATTAGTGTAGAGCAGACGAAGAAGCCTAAGGAAGAGGTTATTAGTTTTTCGTAGAATAATAAAGCGCATAGGCAGAATAATATAGAGCCTGTGCGCTTTTCTTTACCTTTATATATGAAGAATGCTTATTTGCCAAGACTATTTATTCTTTTACCATCAGTGTAACAGTAACCGCATCCAGTCCATCGGCAGATACCGTTAATGTACATGGGCCGGCATGATATCCGCTTCGAATTATTGCCATTGCTCTTCCTCTATATGAAGTAAAGCGTCCGGTTGTATAATTTTCGGCAGTAATCGGATTCGAAGAGCCGAAAGCAGCCAGAGAGGCTGTTTTGTCTATGGATGCATGGAGTTCCATGTCAGAATCCGGTACTACGGCACCATTTTCATCAACTAATTCTACGCGGACATAAGTTACATCGTGGCCATCTGCGAATATTTCCTGCTTTTCCGGAATAAGCCGGATTCTCTTCACTGTTCCTGTGGTTTTAAGAATGTCTCTCGAGAGCTCTTTTCCGTCTTTGTAGCTGATTGCTTCCAAATCTCCGGGAACATAAGTCAGATCAAAGACAAAACTCTTTGGTAAATCGGCTGCAAGACGTTCTCCGGTTTTACATTTACCTATAGAAGCGCCATTTTGTAAGAGTTCTACTTCATCTCCATTAGAAAAGACTGTTACTTGAACAGGTTTATGATCGGAATCCTTCCAATTCCAGTTTTTGGTAATATCTGTAAATCCCCATCTGCTAATCAATTCTTTTTTACCAAAGACGGCAGGATCATAGGAATATAAAAAGGTTTTATCACTCCCCCAAATGACGCTTCGATAAGTCCCTTGGGGAAGTAAACCGCCATTGATATCCACATCTGCGTCGTTGGCGAGCCGCCATGGAAATTTGGAATCACTTGACATGAGGGCAAATGGACCTATTTTAAGTAAAGGATCGTCTGGCTCCAGAAAAAGTGTTTTTCCTATTCCGGCTTCGCCGATGTAATCAAAGGCTGTCCAGGTAAAATCACCGATTACATAAGGAGTGCTTTCTACCATTGGCCANTNTATACCNATTTCATTCGGAAAGTTCTCGGAACCAAGAANGACCCGTTCAGGATACATTTCGTGATCTAANTGATATTTATCTTCCATATAGTTATAACCAACGATATCCAGTCCGTTGGTAAATGCTTCCGAATATTCTTCCCAGCTTGTATCATTTTTACCACTGTCAGCATTTTGGAGGGAGGAAGCATCTATAGAATCGTTGTCAGCGATTTTTTTTGCATTNTCCTGTGACNACTCATCGTCAAGACCGCACCAATATGAACAGACAGCGTTAGAGACCGGNCGGCTNGGGTCAAGATTATGCACGGTTTCTGCCAGACGTGTCGCACGTGTGTAACCGTTGTTCAAGCCGCCNCGCTCCGGAATCTCATTTCCCGTAGACCAGATGATAACCGATGGATGATTCCGGTCACGTTTCATAAATGCAGTCAGATCTTTTTCCCAATCTGTGTCAAAATACTGATTATAATCTCCCGGNTGTTTCATGATACCCCAGGCGTCAAAGGCTTCATCAAATACATACATACCGAGGCGGTCGCACGCGTCCATCAATACCGAAGACGGGGGATTGTGCGTCGTTCGTACCGCATTGAATCCGATTTCCTTCAGNATTGAAATTTTNCGATATTCNGAATCATAAAGGGAAACAGAACCCAGCATACCATTATCGTGATGGATACATCCGCCNTTCAATTTTACGGTTTTTCCATTGATGCGCAGACCGTGGTTTACATCCNCTGTCACTGTTTTGATACCAAAAAGAACAGAGGTTTCATCAATAGTCTTTTCCGGGTATGAAACAAAGTGTGTCTTAAATATACCAAGATCCGTGACTCTTGCATGGAGTCTGTAAAGGTTTGGTGTCTCAACATCCCAAAGGACAGGATTTTCTANGGTGAGATTCAGGTATGCAGTATCAATTGTGTATGGATTAATCTGCATCTTTTGTTTGCGGCTGATAATGACTTCGTTACCGCAGTCTTTTGTCAGATATACCTCTACCAGTGCAATTTTGTTTTCCAGTGTTTCATTGTGTANTTCAATCTCAGTGTGAAGATGAGCAAAAACAGGATTTCCCTGCGCATCATATTCTATTTCTTTAGTGTAACCATATATGCCGTCATTTGCGATATGCAGTTTTGGCATATGAAGCAGCTCTACGCTGCGGAAAATACCGGCGCCGGAATACCAGCGGGAATTCGGCTGCATACTGGGATTTACGATAACGGTNACNCTGTTTGTTTTTCCGAAATATATGTATGGAGTAATATNTACTGAAAACGGAATATATCCGTTATGCTGCAGCNNNACTTTACATCCGTTGATATCAACAGTGGCNTTCATCATTACNCCGTCAAAATGCAGATANACTTCNTCTTGTTCCCAGNCCTGAGGGATTTCAATAAATTTNGTGTATGAAGCTACNCCNGCNGTATAAAAGCCGCTGGCAGAACCGGCAGCTGCATCTTCCCTGACATTNCTNTCAATCATATAATCGTGTGGNAGATTCACTTTTCGGATAGGTTTCTCTTTGTCTTGAGAAGGAGAACCGTCACCCAGTCCATGTTGAAATATCCANCNCTGGTCAATATTTTGNCTACGCATCTTTTTATTCCTCCTACTTAATTTATTATCTTTTTAATATAATAATAAATCAAAAGATATGTAATGACAATAATTAAAGCCAGGAGAGTTTGTAAACGACATTTGATGTGATGCTCTTAAAAATCTTGACATCACTATATCACAGTGCTATATTACATATATCGCAGTTCGATGCATAGCAGTGCTGAATAAGCCGAAATCATACGACAAGCCATCATAANTAGCTTTTAGTAAATTATATAATAATAAATGTAAAATATAGTTGACATACATAAAAATATATAGTACTATATACCTATCGTTGGTACTATGCAAATTTGACGAATGGAAAATTTAACGGATTTTTCGGGGAGGNGGTATAGAAGCATTGGCAAGAAACATACCGATTAAGGTAGCAAGAGCCGAAAAGGACATGACGCAGAAAGCGCTTGCGCAGGCGGTCGGCGTATCAAGGCAGACAATAAATGCGATTGAACAGGGGGAATATAACCCGACTATTAATCTATGCCGTTCCATCTGCCGCGTACTTGGTAAAACTCTGGATGACTTATTCTGGGAAGAAGGGGAGGATAAGGAAGAGGCTGATAAGGAATAAATCGATAGGGAAGATGCAGGCAGATAGCAAGATTTATTAAATGGGAGTCGGAAGAACGGAAAGAGAGGAATAAAGGATGAAATGGAAAAAATCGTTAAAGATAAAAAACAAATTGGATGAGATGCAGGAACAGAAAATGTTGAAAATAGAACATAACGGCTGTTGGCTGGCTTTTTGGGGATTAGCCATATCACTCCTTGTACAACAATATATATACGGTCAGGCAAAGTGGCAGTATGTGGCAGGAGAATTGATCGTATTTATGTGCCTAGCCCTATATTTAGGCTTTAGCTGTATAAAAAACGGTATCTGGGACAGAAGGTTTGAACCTACGAATGAGGTTAATTTGTTCGCCAGTATGATAGCAGGAGTGATTTCCGGAATTTTTATTTGTTTTTCTTCCTATCGGCAATATAATAAGCTTTATGGTTCAATTGCAACAGGTATAGTATATTTTATTATGATTTTTGCAGCCTGCTTTGCAGGATTGTCCTTTTTAACATTTTTATATAAGAGGAAGAGGGATAAAATAGAGAACGAGGAGGATGATTTTAAAGATGAGTGATTATAGGATTAAAGCGGACAATCTGATAAAGACATTCACCAAGAATGAGAAGAAAAACAAAAAAGTTGATATCAACGCCGTAGACGGGATTTCCCTGACTGTTAACGAAGGTGAAATCGTCGGTATTCTAGGACCGAACGGCGCCGGAAAGACGACACTGCTTCGTATGATGTCGAAGCTGATGAAGCCGACTAGCGGGCAGGTCAGTATCAGAATCGGAGAAAAAGAGATTACTGATGACATAGAGGTAAAAAGACATATAGGCTATCTGTCTAATAATACAAAACTGTATGGCAGATTTTCTCCCAGAGAACTGTTACAGACACTGGGAGCGCTCTATGGAATGACAAAAGAAGATGTTGAGAAAAGTGTCGCAAATATAAGTAAAGTTCTTTCTATGGAGAATTTCATTGATAACAGAATCGAGAAATTATCGACAGGGCAGACTCAGCGTGCATCAATTGCCAGATGTCTTGTGCATGACCCACAGGTGTACATATTTGACGAGCCTACACTTGGACTTGATATTATAAGCAGCGCTGCAATTATTGATTTTATGAAAAAAGAGCGTGAACGAGGAAAGACTATTCTCTACTCAACGCATTATATGGAAGAAGCAGAGTTCCTTTGCGACAGAATTCTACTGGTTCATCAGGGAAAAATCGTAAGCGAAGGAACACCGGCCGAATTAAAGGCACGGACAGGTAAAGAATCTTTAAGGGATGTTTTTGGTGAATTAATCATAAAAGAAACTGAATTTGAAAACGAGACATTAGGGCAGTATGAAGGAGGAAGCGGCAGATGAATACAACAATCATAAAAACCTTGATGAAGAAAGAAATTCTTGATGTTTTTCGTGATAAAAAAACTGTGTTGATGATGTTAGTTGTGCCCGTTATCCTGTATCCTTTGATTTTTCTGGGCGCTATGCAGTTAGTTTCAATTATTTCTTCCGGCATGGAGACGCAGGAATATAATATGTTAGTGTATGTGGAAGGTGATGACGACGCTTTTTTACAGAAACTGACGGAAAAAAGCAAGGAAAGCGCAGATGATGAAGAAGGCGCTTATATGCTTTCGATAGACGATGAAAGAACCTTTGATTCTCACGACCCTTATGAATGGTATCTGAACGAAGAAGTATATGACGTTTATATTACAGGTAATATTCAGGATGGAAAAATGCAGTATGAGGTATACTATCTTTCTTCCGTAACCAATTCCGGCTATGCGAAGAACATAGTTATGGATATATTTGACGAATTCAGGGAAGAACTGACGGAAGAAAAGATTGCGGAAGCGGGGCTTGACGTGCATGAGATTTTGGAGCCTGTTTCTTATGAAGCAAACGATATAGCGAGCAGTGAGCAGTCTTTGGGAAGCATAATGGGCTCTATCCTGCCGTTTATGCTTGTGATAAGCCTACTTATGGGAACTATGTATCCTGCAATTGATACTACGGCAGGAGAACGGGAGCGTGGGACGTTAGAGACGATTCTGACACTGCCTGTTACGAGCAGACAATTGATTATTTCCAAGTTTTTGACAGTTGCTGTAATCGGTATCATATCTGCATTCCTCAACATTCTTTCCATGGGAGGAATTGCGGTCTATATGTATAAGATAATGGAATTGCAGACCGATGCGCAGGCTTTCGATATGGCAATGTTTTTACCGGCAATTTTGGTATGTATTTTAGCAATTTTTGCATTTTCGTTATTTATCAGTGCCATAACAATGTGTACGACATCTTTTGCCAAGAGCTATAAAGAGGCGAATAACTACATAACTCCGCTTATGTTAGTCGTTATGTTCATAGGTTATATAGGGTTTATTCCCAATATCGAATTGACTCATACGATGGCAATGATTCCCGTAGCGAATATCTGTCTGTTGATTAAAAATATGCTGGTGTTCAAAATAGATTACGCCGCAATCGGCGTAGTGCTTATCAGTAATGTTGCGTATGCGGCGCTTGCTATTTTATTCCTTAGTAAAATTTATGACAGCGAAGCGATTCTGTTCGGCGACGCCAAAGGCGGAATGCAGCTTTTCGAGAGGCGCAGCAATCTGAAAAAAGGCGGAGTGCCCGCAGTATCGGATGTCTGGTTCGTAGTTGCGCTTACGATTATGCTTGTATTATATGCAGGCACCATGCTGCAGTTAAAATTCGGTCTGGCGGGAGTCTTCGGAACGCAGTTAATACTGCTTATCGTGCCGCTTCTGGTGGTGCTTTATACGAAAAAGGACATCTGTCTGACATACGGCTTTAAGAAGACTAAGGCAAAAAGCTATATTGGCGCACTGTTTATGAGCGTCGGAATGTTCTTTATCAACATCATCATTTCGACAGGCTTAATTTATCTGTTCCCAAGCAGTGCAGAAAATGTTAACATGACATTTGACAGTATTATGAGCGGCGGCTTCTTAAGCGTTTTCTTGGTCATCGCAGTGGCGCCTGCGATCTGTGAGGAAATGCTTTTCCGTGGAATGATTTTCCACTCAATGAAGAATAAGTACCGTATACCTGTAGCGATTGCTATAGTTGCGACGTTATTCGGAGTATATCACATGAGTCTGGTCAAATTCATTCCGACAGGACTTCTGGGCTTAGTATTATGCTGCGTGGTTTACATAACTGGCAGTATCTTTCCCGCCATGCTGATGCACTTTATCAATAACGGATTAAGCGTTTTAATATCTTATTATCCTGAGCAGATGGAAAAAATATTACCGATGTTCTATAAGGATACGCTTGGAGCTTTGGATGTTGTGATTATGCTGGTTATTGGGCTGGTGTTTTTCGGACTGGGATATATTGTTCTAAGGAGGAAAAAATAAACCATGTCAGGAACAACCGAAAAAGAGTTATTACAATTAAAGAACAGACTGCTTGAGTTAGCGGAAAAATCATACAGCAGAGGCATATACACCTTTACCCCTTTTTTAAGTCTGTCAGAGCAGCAGGTCTTCCATGCAGTATCAAAAGAGGTCGCTTACGCGGGTTATGGCATGGAAGGCGGCTCTCCTATTTGTGACAGAAAGATTATTCGCTTCGGCAGTCCTGAGAATATGGGCTACGAAGAGGATTATCCGATTGTTTGCCTGGAAATGCTTCCCACGGCGCCGAAGTTCGCGGACGCCCTCACACACAGGGATTTTCTCGGAGCAATTATGAATCTGGGAATAGAGCGGAGTACGATCGGAGATATTTTCGTACAGGAAAAGAGCGGTATTTTATTCTGCCAGCAGAGTATCGCCCCATATTTATTAGAAAACTTAAATAAGGTGAAACATACCAATATAAAATGCCAAATTCGGGAAAATGCGGAAGGCTTGCAGGGAGCAGAACCAAGACCGGTATCCGTTACGGTATCTTCCTTAAGGATTGACGGCATAGTTGCGAAGCTTTATAATATTTCAAGAAGCAAAAGTCTTGAGCTTTTTCAATCAGGCAGAATTTTTGTCAACGGAATTACAATGGAGAATAACAGCTATCAGTTGAAAAAAGATGATGCGGTAACGGTGCGCGGATATGGGAAATTTATATATTATGGGCAAATGGGGGAAACCAGAAAAGGCAAAGAGAGGATAGCTGTTGGGATATTTGGGTAATCTAAGAAGCATTATCCGACAAATACACGATCGAGGAAGAGGTAACGGTTTATGCACTATAATATTACACAGTGGCTGTTTTTCTTTTATTTCTACAGCTTTTTGGGCTGGTGCTTTGAGTCCACGTGGGTTTCTCTTAAAAGTAAGAAGTTTATTAACCGCGGTTTTATGAGAGGACCGTTTCTTCCATTATATGGCAGCGGGGCCACTATGATGTTAGTTGTGTCCATGCCGTTTCGGGATAACGTGATTTTGACATACTTTGCAGGCTGTGTGGGAGCGACTGCACTGGAATATGTGACGGGAATTGCAATGGAAACTCTGTTTCAAGTCAGATATTGGGATTATTCCAACAGAAAATTTAATTTTCAGGGTCGAATCTGCATGAGGTCTACTATTGTATGGGGATTTTTTACAATTATGATGACGAATGTCGGACACAGACCGGTAGAACAGTTGGTTTTTTCGATGCCGCCCAAACTTCTGTACTATATAACGCTGCTGCTTACCATTTATATTGCAGCGGATTTTGCTCTTTCATTTAAAGCAGCGATAGACCTGCGAAATATTCTTGCAAAGATGCAGAGAGTAAAAGAAGAACTTATGCGGATGCAGAAAAGGCTGGATGTTATTTCAGCGTTCAATAATGATGAAAAAGAACAGAAGAAGCATGAACGCGTTTCCAGAATGGATGACCTTATCGAAAGCCTCGGACAGCGGTTTAACAGTATAAAAGAGATGATACAAAACGCACCGGGCGCATATATGGACAGTGTGCGTGATGAAATTGCCGAGCTCCGCGCCAGATACTACCTGTACATGGAAAGCCGCAGAAACTACAAGGAAATGCTGGATTTCTATAAACGCGATATGATCCGTAACAATCCTGATATGGTCTCCACGGCGTTCAACGATACATTAGACGACATTAAGAGTGTGGTTTCAAGCGAGGAAAGTAAATAAAAATCGAAGATTTTTCAATTTATGATAAAGTAATGTATTTAACTTTACGATATCTTGTCTGCTGCATCAGCCTGCTTTTAATCAATTCTTTTTTCCTTGGCTTGCTTCTGAATAATGCCAAAAACTTATTATAGAACCAGAAAGAATAGACGAGAATATCATTTGCCTTTCCAAGTTTTTGTTTAGTAGTATGGTAATAGCGGACGCCGCCTGACGTTACAGGACGTCCGTTTTTGATATAGTTGATAAGCTCCGTTTCGTTCGCGACGTTATTCTGTAAAAGAGTGTAGCCAAATCCGAGGCTGTCGTTTTTGTGTGAGTCACTGCCGCCTACTCCCGGCAGATAGTATTTTGCGGCAAGGATTTTGGCATTCCTATTGGCCTGCGCATCTTCACAGGCGTTATAGGTTTCTACGAAATCGAATCTTTTCATCAGTTTATCCTTTGCTCTTTTGCCGAGCCGGGTATTGAAGGCGCTTAAGAACTTTTCCCCATATGGATGGGCAGGACCCAGAATTCCGCCTAAGCGATGTACAAGTTCAACCAGTAAGAGAACAGGAAGCCCGCGAAGCTCCATAATTCTCGGGAGCATTCCCGTTGGCATGATTACTATGATGTGGCCTGCGTCCAGAGTGTCGTATTCTATTCCGCATAATATGGTGAAATCATCAGGCTTATCTTTAAGACTCTTATAATATTTACATGCTTTATATGAATTGTGGTCTGTTATAAGCATGCCGTCGTAGCCTTTTTCCTTTAGTCTGGTGATATAGTCAAGAAGAGCTATTTTACCGTCAGGAGAGCCTTCTTTTGTGTGACAGTGCATATCCAGTTTCATAATATTAGTGTACCTTTCTGCTTAAAAGTATATTTTAATTTTTAATTATAGCCATAGAAGCGATAAAACTGCTGAGCCTGAGCTTATTATATCATATTTTTACAAAAGTAGTATTGACAATTTGTAACAGACCGGATTTTTATTAACATGTTTATCGTATAATTGGCGGATTTGCTTGAAAACAGCATTATATAACTGTAATATATAATATAAAGGTAATTTTTGATGTTCGGGTTCTGTTTGAAACAAGAATAAATCACTGTAGATTGGATATAATGTACGCTAAAGCAATGCGCTTAAAACAGTGTTTTTGAATGCGCGTAAGCATTACAGAAAGGCAGGGATTATTCAATATGGAACAATTTGAATATCAGATTACAGATGAAATTGGAATTCACGCCAGACCGGCAGGCTTATTTGTTAAAGAGGCAAGCAAATACAGTTCCGCAGTTCAGATAAGTTGTAACGGAAAAAAGGGTGACGGCAAGAGCATCTTCGGTATCATGGGTCTTGGCGCAGCGAAAGGCGATACGATAACCGTGAGTGTAGAAGGAGCGGACGAAAAGGAAGCGGCAAAAGAAATTGAAAAATTTCTTAAGGATAACTTGTAGGACATAGACGACGGCTGTTCAAGTTCTAGGAAAGGGAAAGGATCTGTATATGGTTACTTTATATGGAGAGAGTGTATATAAGGACATCTGCATAGGAAAACTTTCGTATTATGGCGGAAAAGAATCTACGGTAACGCAATATCAGATTGAAGATTCCGATAGCGAAATAGCAAATTATAAAGAGGCAAGCCAAAAGGCGGTCGAGCAGCTAAAAATGCTGTACGATAAGGCTATACGTGAAGTCGGTGAAGACAGCGCGGCTATTTTTGAAGCGCATAGAATGATGCTGGAAGACTCCGAGTATCAAAAAGCGATTGAAACTTTGATAAGCACGGAAAAAGTCAATGCCGCCTATGCGATTTCCGTAACGGGGAAGAAATTTGCTAAGATGTTTCAGAACATGGATAATGATTATATGAGAGAACGCGCCGTAGATGTACAGGATGTGTCTGACCGACTTATAAAGACTTTGTCTAATGAAACTTTGGACGGGAATAAATTTGATGAGCCTGTAATAATAGCGGCGAGAGATTTAACGCCCTCAGATACGCTCCAATTTCCCAAGGAAAAATTGCTGGGCTTCATGTTAGAACAAGGTTCCGCCAATTCGCATACGGCGATTCTGGCGAGGAGCATGGGTATTCCGGCCCTTATTTCCGTACAGACTCTGTGTATGGAGAAATATGACGGACATCAGGCTATTTTAGATGGTGAAAATAGTGTTGTATATATTGATCCGGATGAAGAGACATTTTCAGAATATGAGAAAAAAGTCGCAGAGCTGTCGAAAAAGAAGAAAAAACTGCAAAGTCTAAAGGGTAAGGAGACGATTACACGCAGCGGAAGAAAAATAAGACTATATGCGAATGCCGGCAACCTTATGGATGTGGACAACGCCGTGGAGAATGATGCAGAGGGTATCGGTCTGTTCAGAAGTGAATTTCTTTATTTGGAGAATAGTGACTTCCCTACGGAAGAGCAGCAGTTTGAAGCATATAAGCAGGTACTTGAAAAAATGGGAGACAGACAGGTCATCATAAGAACACTGGATATTGGCGCTGATAAGAAAACGGATTATTTCAAGCTGGATGATGAGGAAAATCCGGCAATGGGTTATCGGGCGCTTAGAATATGCCTGACCAGACCCGAAATCTTCAAGACACAGCTTCGTGCTTTATACCGTGCCGGCTGTTATGGTAATCTGGCAATCATGATTCCCATGGTCATTTCGTTAGAAGAGATTCAGATGGTCAGGGAAATAATATTGCAGGTACAGCAGGAACTAAAACAGGAAGGAAAACCATATAAAGAGAATGTAGAACTGGGTATTATGATAGAAACCCCGGCGGCTGCGCTGATTAGTGATAAACTTGCCAAAGAAGTTGACTTTTTCAGTATCGGTACGAATGATTTGAGCCAGTATACTATGGCGATTGACAGACAGAACCAAAACTTACAGCACTTTTTCAATCCCCATCATGAGGCTGTATTCAAGCTGATTGAAATGTCGATACAGGCAATCCACAATGAAGGCAAGTGGGTGGGAATCTGCGGTGAACTCGGTGCAGACTTTGATGTGACACAGAAACTTATAGAAATGGGAATAGATGAATTCAGCGTATCACCGGGAATTTTACTGGAGATGCGTAAAAAGATTCGTGAGAGTTGAGGAAAATATATATGGAGCAGATGAATTTATTTGATAACAGAGAAGCAACAATTCCGCTTGCCAGCCGCTTAAGACCGCAGAAACTAGAAGACTTCATAGGGCAGGAGCATCTGTTGGGGAAGGGGAAGATGCTTAGACAGCTGATTGAGAAAGACCAGATTTCCTCCATGATATTCTGGGGACCGCCCGGAGTCGGAAAGACCACACTGGCAAGCATAATAGCCGGAAGGACCAAGGCGGACTTTATCAATTTCAGCGCTGTAACAAGCGGAATTAAAGAAATCAAAGAAGTTATGAATCAGGCAGAATTAAGTCGCAAAATGGGTATCCGTACTGTTCTTTTCGTAGACGAGATTCATCGTTTTAACAAAGCGCAGCAGGATGCTTTTCTTCCGTTTGTGGAAAAAGGGAGTATTCTGCTTATCGGAGCAACTACGGAAAACCCTTCGTTTGAGGTCAACGCGGCGCTGCTCTCCAGATGCAGGGTATTTGTATTAAAAGCATTGGAAGAAGACGAGATAGTTAAACTTTTACATAATGCCATACATAATCCGACAGGTTTTCCCGGACAGAAAATAGAAATCCGTGACGAACAGCTTCGGGCAATTGCCGTTTTTGCTAACGGTGATGCCAGAACCGCACTGAATACATTGGAAATGGCAGTATTGAACGGTGAGATTACGAGTCAGGGAAGTATAGTTGTAACAGATGAAGGCCTGTCACAGTGCATCAACAGAAAATCCCTTCTGTATGATAAATCAGGAGAAGAACATTATAACCTGATATCGGCCTTACATAAATCCATGCGCAACAGCGACCCCGACGCCGCAATATACTGGATGTGCCGTATGCTGGAAGGCGGGGAGAATCCACTATATATAGCCAGAAGGCTGATTCGTTTCGCCAGTGAGGATGTCGGCATGGCGGACAGTCATGCGCTGCAAGTGGCAGTTGCCGCTTATCAGGCGTGTCATTTCTTAGGAATGCCCGAATGCGACGTTCACCTGACACATGCGGTTACATACCTTGCTATGGCGCCGAAATCGAACGCCCTGTATACTGCGTGTGAGAAATGTAAGGACGATATCAAAAACCGGATTGCGGAACCTGTTCCTTTGCAGCTTCGGAATGCCCCGACTAAGCTGATGGAAGAGCTGGATTACGGAGCCGGATATCAGTATGCGCATAATACAGAAGAGAAACTTACTAACATGGAATGCCTTCCTGAATCCATGAGAGGAAGCCGTTACTATTTCCCGACCACGCAGGGCGATGAGGCTAAGGTTAAGGAAAGACTGGATGAAATTATGGAGTGGAAGAGGGAAAATAATAGGGAATAAAATGGAAGTTTTGCGTAAATAGAATAAAAAGTTTATAAAAATTGGAAGTTTTTACGGAAATTAAGTAAAAACTATTGATACATGGACATTCAAAACTTATGTCAAGTGAAATAAACATTGTTTATTTTGAACTAAAGCACCATTATCCCAAGTATGTTGTGACACTCGATGTATAGATTAATGGCTGAGGAGGAGAAGGTATGGAAAGCAGGTTTTATAAAACAAATTATTCGTTGGATTTATGCCTAGAGTTCATGAAACATGACAATATATATGATAGATTTGAATATGTATGGGAGAAAAAAGAGGATTATTACCTAATAACATTTAAAGAATATAAAAACAGTATATTGAGTTTAGCTATGGCTCCTAAACCAACATTTAAAGTTATGTTTGAAAATATGGGAAATCAAACAGGCATATCCGTACAATTTATAAAAGGATTTTTGCAGCCAGTCCCGTTTGTTTATACGAAAGATATAGATACATTTTTTGAAAAAAAATTTGATGCCAGTAAAGGAGAAAGCATGAAAGCAAAAAACACATTGGCAAAAAACATTGAAACCGCTGATTATACGAGGGATAAATGGTAAACATTGACTTAGTAAACCAGACAAAGTGCAACTTATCTTAGAGATGGGATAGAAAATATGGAAATAAAAATTAACAGAGGCATAATAATTAAAAAGTGTATAGAAGAAGAATTATCAGATTTGGAATTTCATTATGAAGGCTATGAAGATAATACATGGGTTTTTGCGCGTAAGCTGGGAAAGCTTACATGGTATGTTTATATCTATGTATACCGTTTTGACCCATGGCAGATTACCTTTCATCTTGGAACGGATGTTCCGGGTAAAATACAGGTTCAGGCGCATCAGATAGAAGATGTTAAAGGGGATGGAGATATTCCGGGGTATTGGAAATACCATGATGAAGAGAGCATGGTAGAAGTATTAAAGAAAATAGTAGCAATTATACGGAACAGGGGAATAGATGTCTTAAAAAAATTGAGCATACCAGAAAGAATAAATGCCTCTGACAATGAAATGCATCTTGAACTGTATATTCATCATAAGGAACTTGCAGAAGCATTTGTAGAAAGGACAGGAATGGTTTCAACAGGATATGATGAAGAAAACCTAAAACGGTGGTTTGATTATATGGACAGTAGAGTTGAAGAAATGAAAAGAGGAGCATATGATTCTGGGACGAAGGAAGAATTGTTAGAAATGGCCGCTTTTTTGGGAGAGCAAATAGTAAAATATAAAGGTGGAAGTTGGAAACTTTGGAAAAATGAGAAAGTAGAAGCGACTAATATTACATATATAAAAAAAATTGGGAAAAATGAAGAAGTGGAAGAATGTATAAATCTTATCAGGATATTAGTGAGACGATATTTAGGAAACAATAGAAATTGGCTGGAAGAGCCGTTTTTTGAAGTGATTAGTGAGTGGAATATATATTAGTAGGCTTTGTAAAATGTATCTTTTGGCATGGATGAAGAGCATTTGCAAGTTCTTAAGCCCTATTTAGAGCGTATTATTGAAAAACCCCACTTGGGGAGAAATAACGGAAGAAACAAATATTGCAGCTGAAAAATTTTTAACACTAATGGGAAATAGGAAGGCTTAAAGCCGGATGTTGTATCCTATAGATTTTATTTATAAAATATCTTGCATTACTCTGCATTCTATGATATTATATACGAAATAAAACAAATCTTGATTCTTATACATGATAACTGCAATTTATTCTTCTATCATACAATACGCAGTTACATGATTCCGGCAGTTCTGCCAGAGATTCAATTTGTTTGGCAGGACTGCTGAAAAATAAAAATTAGAAATAGAATATGTAAACATATAATTAAGTGTATACATGTAATTATGCCATTTTTAGCTTTCCTGCTGAGATTTACGCATTATTTTTAACAGTATTATTTCAGTAAAGGAGAAAGCGAGATACCATGGATAGAAATGTAAATATCATTGTTGGTCTTAATGGCGAAAAGGTTGTACTTATTAATGATATACGTTTTAGAGGGAAAAAGAGAGAAGATTGGAAAGCAGTTGAGGATTATCTTAAAGAATATGTCGGAGAATTTTATGAAATTGAGGAAACATCAGAAAAGATATTTATATCCAGCAGTTTTCCGGACGAATACGTTGGTTCTGAAAGCAGACTTGCTTTGAAGGGACCAGTTGCGAAGGCTAAGGCAAACGCGGCACAGGGGATTCCTGAATTGATTCAGATTGCTACAAATAGGGAATATTCGGAAAACGTGAAAAAGAAGCATGAAAAGGATGCAAAGTACGGATGGTATCGATATGATGTAAAGTTTGCACTTCCGGTATATGACGATAAAAGTGGAGAAGTTTGTCGCTACAACATTTTTTTAGCGCGAATGCTTGTACGTCATGACTCAGATGGTAAGAAATATCTGTATGATTTGTTGGCAATAAAAAAAGAAACGAGTAGCCCGCTTGAGTAAAAAACTGTACGGTGAAAACCCATTTCTTTTATAATAATTGTAAAGAAAGCATAGAACTTTGTCAATAGAAAATTGGAAGAGTGGAGTTGAAAAAAGAGGATACTGGAAGAAGAATTTGGAATAGCAATGACGAAGGAGATAGAAGAGGAGGCAAATGAAATGTTTGATTATGGCGATTATGTTGAAGAGATGGGAAGACAGGAAGGATTAAGAGAAGGCGAAAATTTGCTGGCAACCCTGCTAAATATGCTATTTGCCGATGGCAGGACAGAAGATGCTAAGTTAGCGCTTACAAATAAGGAAGAGAGGAATAAATTCTATAGAGAATATGGATTAACGCCATCAGCGATATAACCTTATATGTCTATCACAGATAATAACCTCCCTAGAAATAAAAAGAGAAGATAGCCAAATGTATATATGTAATGGGGTAGGATAAAACCATAATTGAATAAGATTTTATTACAAAACGGGAAGTAAGCAAATGATAGGAGGTTGTAGTAAATGAATAAAACACAAATTATTAAAAAAATTGTAGGGGAAAAACTAAAAGATTATGGTTTTAGTTTCCTAAAAACGTCAGGTCCATGCCGGATATTTATTCGGAAAGTGCAGGGAGCAAAAAGGTATTATGATCCTGAAAATCAAGTGGTGGAACAGTATATTACCATTCAGGAAAGCTGTTACTCTCAAGAATTGACTGCTCGTTTTCGCACGGATGTATATGGATATGAGATGGATGAAGAGCTTGAAGAACTGAGAAAGTATGGAACTGGCACATGGATAACATATTTGAACGAGGATAGCTATAAGGAAAGGCTGAACACGCTTGTTGAAATGACAATTGAGTATGGTCTTGATTTGTTGGAGAAAATGAGCTATGAAGAGGAGATTATACCAACGAAAGCGATGTCAGAAAAACTTTTTACCAACCCTAAGCAGTTGTCACAAGATTTTATAGAGGAGTATCAAATAAAAGCAGAGCCTGAACGGCTGGAGGAAATAGATGAGTGGTTTCACATTATTAAGAAGCTGATGGTTGATAGTGCTGAATTACCTTATGAGGAAGTAAAAGAACTACTTACAAAAATTGCTGCTTTTATAGGGGAAAAATCATGTGAAATATGTTCATACAAATGGCTGTTTCCAGAGCATTTTAAAACCCCTGAAATTATAGGAAAACCATATAATCTTGTACCGTTAGAAGTAGTAGTTAATGCATGGAAATATAAATGTGATGAACAACATTGGAGATTTATTGAAAGACAGTGGAAAATATTAAAAAAGGGTCTGGCAGAGAAGAAAAATTTAATACTTTTTGAAGATATAAAGATTGATGTATACTAATGGAAATGGGTATATTTATATTTTCGTTATGAAAATTTATCATGCTTGATTCGCGTTACAAGGGTTCTTTTCCTCAAAAATACCTTGCATTACTCTACATTCTATGATAACATATACGAAATAAAACAAATCTTGATTCTTATACATGATAACTGCATCGTTTTTATCATAGCATTTCTAATATATGCGAATACGCAGTTACATGATTCCGGCAGTTCTGCCAGAGATTCAATTTGTTTGGCAGGATTGCTATAAACATTGAAACCGCTGACCGCGAAAAAGCAGCGCTTGACGCGGTATGCAAGAAAATTCTTGCAAACAAAAGTATTCTGGCATGGATATTAAAGACCTGCGTGGAAGAATATGAGAATTGTAGCCTTAAGGAGATAGAAGAGGAGGCAAATGAAATGTTTGATTATGGCGATTATGTTGAAGAGATGGGAAGACAGGAAGGCAGGCGTGAAGGAAGACGTGAAGGAAGACAGGAAGGACTAAGAGAAGGCGAAAATTTGCTGGCAACCCTGCTAAATATGTTATTTGCCGATGGCAGAACAGAAGATGCTAAGTTAGCACTTATAAATAAGGAAGAAAGGAATAAATTCTATAGAGAATATGGATTGACACCGTCAGTGATATAACCTTATACTGCCTATCACAGAGAAAAACATACCTAAGCACCTACAGGAGAAAACCCGAATGTATAAAAGAATCGGACCAATGCTCCGGCAGCTTAGAATTCAAGCGGATATCCAACAGAAGGATTTATCGCGTGGAATTTTGAGAGATGTTGAGCTATCAAAAGTGGAAAAGGGAAAAATGGAAATTGACAGAATGCACCTGGAAGCGCTGTTCCAAAGGATTGGAAAATCCGTAGACAAGCTGGAACTGGCGATGTCTATGGACGAATATCAGCTATTTGCGCTGCGATTTGATATTTTGGATGCCCTTTCCGTAAAAAACATAGCAAAAGCAGAAGATTCGCTGAAAAATTATGAGACCTACATAGACAAGAGCAAACCGCTCCATCTACAGGCTTTACTTCTGCTGCAGGCACTTAAATCCTACATAGAAAATCAGGATAAGAATCAGGATATTGAAAAAGACTCTGCTCCATTTGAAAAGGCACTGGAAATCACCTTTCCGGAATGGAAAAAAGCGGAATTCGAGGATATCTGCTTATGCATACAGGAAATTCAGTTACTTCTTGCAATTCTTTATATTAGATTAGGTATGGAAGGCATTCAGAAAAATTTCCTTAACTTATCCGAAGATGAAAACCATGCTCTTATTATGCTGCAAAAAATATACGAGTATATTGATACCGGATATACCGATGAAGAGGAACGGGCTAAAGTGTATCCGCAGTGTGCGTGGATTTACTCGCAGGTATGTTTATGGCGCGGCGACGTGAGAACTGCATATGAAATCTGTCAAAAAGGCGTGGACTGCCTCGCAGAAAACGGGGTGCTGACCGTGATGGAAGAGCTTCTGGGTATAAAGATAAAATGTCTGGAAAAACTGGAAGCCGTTGAGGGAATACAGAAAATAAGAAATCAAAAGTGCGCTGTCTCATTTTTATATGATATTGTAGAGAAACCCCACATTAGCGAAAAGATAGCCCTGCTATTTTTAACAAGCATAAATGGAGAGATAGTAGTTACCAATGAGCTGATCCGCGAAATGCGATTGTCTCAGAAAATGTCACAGGAAGAACTGAGTTTTGGTATATGTGCGCCGGAAACCTTATCGCGAATCGAATACGGAAAACGCAGTCCTAACACGAGAAATTTATATCGGATGTTTCATAAGCTTGGCTTGGAGCGGGAACGCTATTATGGCTTTATTGTTGCAGATGATTATGGACTTTATGAGAAGGTGAGGCTGTACAAACGAAATATAGGTAGAGAAGAAATGGAAGAAGCAGAGCGGATATTTAATGAATTGTCAGAAAAGCTAGACTCTAAATATGTCATAAATAATCAATTTATAGAAACTGGCAGGATACAGGCAAATCTGAATAAAAATATGCTCAGCTGTGAGTGCGCTTATGAGGAATTAAAGAAAATATTAAACTATACGATGAAGGATTATGACGATACGGTTTACAGGGTTCCTTTTAGGCAGGAAGCAGTTATTTTAAATCAAATGGCAAAATGCTTAAGAAGAAATGGAAGGGATGATGAAGCTATACAGCTTTATGAGCAGATACTGGAACGCTATGATAACAGTATGGTGTCAAAGAGATTCCATTCAGTGTCGCTTATGCTTATTTATATTAGTTATACAGGGCTATTAGAGGTGGTGGATTATCTGGATAAATCAGAAAAAATCGGAAAAGAAGGAATCAGGTTGATGTTAGACTGCCAGAGAGGAGATATTGCAGGTCTGATTCTGGCAAACCTTACTTGTGTTTATGAGAAAAGAGATACAAAAAAAGATGTAGAGTTGGCAAAAAACTGCTTAAGAAATAGTTACTACCTATTGGATTTGTACCTGCATGAATATGATAAATTTGTACTGAAAGAGGCATATGAAAAAATATATCAAATTTCCTTAGATTAATTGTGGTCATTTTTAGTAACATATTCGTGTGTACCTACCCCAAAATCACCACCAGTAGGAACCAAAGTAGTAGTAAAAAGCAAAAGACAAAGAACAAGAGCAAATATTTTTTTCATCATAATAACCAGTCTCCTTTGAGTTTAATTTTATATATGTTACATCAATGTATCACAAAAGTCCATGACGTTTTTTGAAAGTTTTTAATGCCAAAAACTTTCAAAAAACGTCATGGACTTATTTCGACAAATTTTATAGCATTAATGCAAAGAACTTTAAGTGAGGAATTATGGAAACGAAGATTAACAAATGGATAAAGATAGCACTATTTACATTGGGAATGGCTGCATTACTGGTATTAAGCAGTCTGCTTGGGATAAGGATTGAGCGTAACCGCCGGGAGAACATGGAATTGCAAAAAGAACATGTATCTACTATTGCTGTGGTAAATATGGATAATGGCGTGATTGAGGAGAATGAACAGATTAATTACGCCAGTCAGCTTATAAGCTTTCCGAATGATCACTTTATAGTGACCGGATTAACTGATGCGAGAGCGGGAATAGAAAATGGCACATATGCAGCGTATGTTGTGATACCGGAAACATTTTCGGAGTCGGTAACTTCGATTGAGAATGACCCCAGAAAAGTGACATTGGTTTATCAATACAATAATAAGCTGATAGAAGAAGCCGAAGTACAGGCAGTCAATGATATAAATACCTTTATTGCGCTGTTTAACTCAAACATTGCATATATGTATATGGATGCAATTATGGCGGAGCTTCACCGTATTCAGGATGATTCTTCTACTATCTTAGAAAATGATAATAATGATATGGAACGGCTTGCAAATGTAAATGCAGGCGATTTGATTGCAGAAGCAGAGCCCGTGGAAGAGATAGAAGTCATTAACGATATAGAACCCGTGGAACTGTCTACATATACGACACGGAACTATGATTTACTGGACGATATGTTACTGGGTTATTCGGAAGCAGTGCAAACCGGAAAAGATGATTTTGCCAATATACAAGAGGAAAATACCGGAGTTCAGACAGCGACGGATAATTTCTTCCTGACATATGAAACGGTTATTCAGGATACGGCTGCCGGCCAGTCGGAGCTTTTAACAACGGGACGTGACAGCCTTGCCGAAGCCATCGGTTTGTATAATCAGAGTGTTGATGATCAGGAAACCGAAGTAAGGAATACAATTGAGGATATTATTAATAAGCAGTTGGAAGCGGACAAGCTCTCTGCAGAAACCCAGTTACAAGAGATTTTAAAAGATATAGAAGACTCAGGTAATGCAGGAAGCAGTGATATTGGGAAATTAGAAGATTTGCAGCAGCAATGGGAGACTGCATATCAGAATATACAGTCGGAAGTTGATGAGCAGCTTACACAAAAAACAGAGGCATGCTGTGATAGTTTAGAAGAATTAATTAATGATGTCCTGACGTCGGAGGATGAAGTGGATATAGAAGAGTTCAAAACAGCTGTCAGGGAACAGTTAAGCGGTATTTCCATTGAATGGGACCAATTATCGACAGAACTGCCCGAAATCCCGGAGACAGAAGGTGAGTCAGGCAGTGGAAGTGAAGGCAGTGAAAGCGGAGATAATGAAAATGCCGGAGGAGAAGAAAATGGAGAAACGGATCCGGATGATGACCCCGAGGATGAATATGAAATTATTCTGGAAGCATTTGATGACGAAGAGGCAGTTAATAATGCAGTAACGGATACTCTTGATTTGTTTAAACTGGAGGCAGAGTCTGAGCAGGTCAATGAAGTAATACAGACGTGTTTCGTAGATGCTTTATTAGCGGAAAGCGAAAGACAGATGGGTATACTGGCGGACGAGCAGCTGCTGTTAAGCCAGAGTATGGAAGACTATGAAACTCTTCTCGTTGATTATGATCCGATGCAGTATATCGAAGATGCAGATTTGGGTACATATATAAATGATATAGGCTCAAATGCCGGAGATATGCTTGGTGCGGTGGAACAGAATAATTCCGATTATATGTCGTATGCCACAGAAATGTACACTAATACAACGGAGCATACCAATCAGGTTAGAAGTTCCTTGGATGAAGCAAATGAACAGACGGTGGAAAATGTCGAAGACTGTATTGATGAGCTGATATCATCAAGAACAGAAATAAACAGTCAAAGTATAAGCATTCTGGGGGAATTTCCTTATGCTTTGTGGTACACAAGAGTAGGAAGTCAGGGAAATGCAGAGGTTTACGACTGTATTGTAAATCCGGTGGTGTCGCAGGCAAACGGACAGGCTGTTGCAAATGCGGCTGAACCAAGTCCTAAGAAAGATAATTCCATCAAAAACGGGCTTGTTATAGTGCTTGGAATCGGAATTATGTTTTTCTTTATAGAGGCTGTCATTAGTTTAAGACAGCAGCATAGAGAATCATGGGAAGAAAACGAAGGAAAGGAGGCGTACAAATGGGAGCAGAAAGCTTAAAAATGAGTTTTGAAGATATGCAGGCTGAAATAACGAAGCTGACTCAGTATGCAAATGAATTTGAGAACACTACAACCTCGATGACAACAAGTGTGGCTACTTTGTGCGATGGATGGACATCTGATTCAACGGAAACCTACCGCAATGACTATACTGCACTGTCAAATAACTTTACACAGACTCTGGAAGTTGTAAGAGAATTAATTCAGTCAACTTCTAATTATATTGCAGATATGCAGGCTGTAGACAGCGCTTATGCTAAATCCAAGGTATCTGTTGGATCTTAAGCGATGGACGGGCAGGGTAATAGTATAAACTATTGCCTTTGCTCGTTTTGACTATATGAGATTAAGGGGAAATACATACAATGGGAAGCCTGGATTTAAACGGCGAAGCGTGGAAAAACCGGAATAACACAACCTATACATCCCTGTTAGACCGTTACAGTGTTGCAGACTTATTTTCCGATGAGAGTATGGAATTATATCAGAAAATGGAAGAGGAAAACCGTGCAGAGCATCAGGAACTGACAGAGTACGTTTTTTCGGGACAATTGCAGGCAAAGGACGAAGAAGAAAACATGATTGAATGCATTTTCTCACAGGAAATACAGTTTTCCAAGCTGAGAGATTACAATAAAAATGAAGACGACTATTCCATATGCTACGTGATGGCGGAAATACTGTTTGTCTTGGTATTTATATGTGCACTTATGAAAATTAAGGCAGGCAGAAAAAAGAGGAGAGAAGCAGATGCAGTTGAAATTAACCTGGAGAACTAAAGGAATGCAGGATATAGATTTGCTGGTGTTTGAGGAACAGAAAATAGCGGAGACCATGAAAATACTGATTGACAGGGGATTTCTGGAAGAGGAAGCGGAAGATAATATTCAGTATGTAAAATCAATGAGGACGAATAATCAGGTAAATACACTTTTAACATATAGAGAGGCGAATATTTATTCGGGGGATATTTTAGAATTGGTATAGGAGGATTACTAATGGGAAAGATAGCGGTTACAGGCATTGCAGGCGAGGCATTAGCAGCGCAGCTTAGGGCAGAAGCAGAACGGGCGAGGAGAAGGGCGGCTATACAGGCAGAGATTGACAAATGGAATAATAAATTGACAACGGTCCAGTCACAGAAAACAAGTCTAACGGCGCAACAAGCTAATCTTAATTTATATATGGGAGATTGGGACACACAGAAAACTGCATACAATGGAAATGATATTCTGACGGAGGTTGTCATATTAAACGTATTTGAAGGCGTGTGTGCAGATAAGATAAAAGAGGAATTGACAGCTTCTGTAACACAGATGGATCAGACATATAGCAGAATAAGCGGATTGAATGGTAATGTCGGGCTGCAGATAAGCAAGCTGAACGAATATATAACATTTATCGACGAGAAAATTACCGCTCTAAAAAATGAATTGAATTCTATTTAGGCAGGGAGGCTGACAAAATGGCACAATTAATAAATTTGCGGGAGACCGAATATCAGACCATAGTAACGGAACTGTCGAAAATGCATACGGACCAACTGCAATGTGTAGAAGATGTTATTACTAAGCTAAGAAATATTGTAACGAGTGACGACATCTTTTCAGCGAATCAGACATCTAAGAAAATGGAAGATATGCTCGATATGGTGACGAGCGACATAAAAGCGCTTCTGGAGCAGGTATTTAATGACAGCGAGGCAGGCGTTGCCAATATGATAAGCAGCATCACGACAACGGACAGCGCATGCAGTTAATGAGAAGAAGGAGAGGGATGGCAAATGAGCGATATCAGTATCAGCAGCAGTAATACGGAATCTGCTGTTTCAGAACTTATTACAAAAATTCAGACAGACATCATAGATGCAGCAAAGACATCGGGAGACAACATTGCAAATGCAGTTGTAAACTCAGCAGGAGACTTCATTGACTCACTGAAAATTGAAGTGGCGCAGGAGGCGGAAGTAATGAATACCGTGGGAGAACTGTTAATGGCAATGGCAAATTATATTCAGTCAGCTGCAGATACGTTTGCATCTGTAGACACGACGTATAATACTTCAAAGATTTGAGTAAATGTATACGAACTGAGAAAGGGAAAGGATAATAAAAATGGGAAACTACAGTGACGCAACCTTAGACAGAGACCGCGCTTTTGACATAAACAGCATAAACGAGCTGCTGACACAGGGGAAAGCCATATTGAATGCAGCGATAAGCATAAGCGAAAAGATGGAAACCTCCATCGCCTCTATTTCAGGCACATATGATGAGATTGACGCGGGATATAAAGTCGGCGCCCTGGGCACTGATATTTCAAACCTCTCAGGTACTCTGAAAAAGGCATGCTATAAGGAGACCATAGACAGCATGGATAAAATTCTGGGAAAGCTCATAAGAGACATACCCACATATGACACCAGCCTTTCCCAGAGCGTGGATGGAATAGGGGAAGTGCTTAATTCCGTAAAGGGAAGGGTAAGCGATTTAAAGAGCCTTCTGGACACAGGTGACGTGGACTTAAACTATGAGGAGTTCAGCGGCCGGCTCAGTGAATTAAAGGCAGGCTGGGATGAAACCACACAGGATCTGGCAGAGACTCTTGCAGAGATAGAGGCTGACATGCTGGGAGTGTCAATAACAGCAGTGCTGTACAGCAAAGACCCGGTCAACCTCTCCACCGGAAACTTCGTATACGACCATGAGGACATGAAGATAAATGGTGAGATACCGCTTTCTTTCCACCGCTACTACAACTCCAAAGCCCGCGGCAGGGGAAGCCTCGGCAGGTGCTTCGTGCATAACTATGATTCCCATCTTGAGGAGAATGCGGAAAAAGGTAAAATAACCATAACCATGGAAGACGGACAGAAGAAGACATTCCGCATGACGGAAAACGGCACATACATAAGCCTCTATTCCGCAACTGAAACCCTGACAAAAGAAGGGGAGTACTATGTCCTGACGGAACTTACGGGAGGGAAGAGACTCTATAACGGCTCAGGACAGATGACCCGTCTGGAAAACAGGAACGGAAGGGGAATCACTTTCTCATATAATGAAAACGGAAAACTGGAGAAAGCAGTAACAGACAACGGTACATCCCTGACTTATTCCTATGATGAAGCAGGGCAGTTAATTCTTGTTACGGACCATACCGGAAGAAGCGTGGCGCTTTCCTATGAAAAAGGGAAACTTGCCACGGTAAAGAATCCATTAGGAAATACCTATGCCTATAAATATGGGAAAAATGGGCGGATAGAGGAAAATGTGAATCCCCGCGGATACACAACGGTCAAAAACACCTATGACGACAAACGCCGTATCACCCGTCAGGAATTCCCCGACGGAGGACACATGGAGTATGCCTATGATGACAGTAAGAGACATGTCATCCTGACAGAACGCAACGGAAGTAAGATAACCTATGTCCATGACAGCAAATACCGCAATACGGACATCTTATACGAAGACGGAACGAAGGAACACTTCGCATACAACGGAAAGAACCAGAGAGTCCTGCATGTGGACAGGAACGGGAACACCACCCGCATGGCATATGACAACAGGGGGAACCTGACTCAGGTCATCAATGCGCTGGGGGAGAAAGCCTCCATTACTTATGATGCCTTAAATAAGCCCATTAATATCAAGATAAACGGAAAGGAAAAACAGAAGAACAGCTTTGATATGAAAGGGAACCTGTCAGAGACTGTGGACACACTTTCACGCAAGACTTTCTTTTCTTATAACAGTGCAGGACTTCCGGAGACTGTCACACAGCCGGACGGAAGTGTCATCCGCATGAAGTATGACGAAAAGGGAAACATTACCGGAATAACGGATGCCGGGGGCGGGACTACCGGTTATGCATATGATGAATTAAACCATGTCGTTCGGATAACAGACCCCAACGGCCATCAGATGAGCCTGACCTATGACGAAGCGGATAACATCCGGACACTGACAAATGCGGAAGGGAACGTCCGCACCTATGAATACAAT
>JAAUZS010000145.1 GCA_014804495.1 Lachnospiraceae bacterium | reverse complement strand
GCCGCCAGCTTTTTCCCGAAATAATACCCCACCGCCGACCAACAGCGCGAAGCATCTTCCGAAGCGCATGTCCATCCGCTATTTCTCTCGTCTATATAGAAAAATTCATCAATGTAGGGATTCTTCTTTGTGTAGTAAAACCGTACATTTGAGGAAGCACATTTTTTTAGTTCCTCGGCGCCGTGAACTTCATTTTGAAGTTCTAACTCCATATTGGACTGCCCTCCCGCAATCCATACTTCACCTATCATCACATCTACGAAAGTAATAGTTTCTTCTCCATCGGTAATTTTCAGTTCATAAGGTCCACCATAAGCGTTTATGGGAGGCAGTATTATATGCCATTCATTATCCCTGCATATTGCTTCCGCCAAAAAGCCGCAAAGTTCTGCTTTTACGAGCTTCCCGCTGTAATCATGTCCCCAAATGTTAATGGGTTTGCCCATCTGTAGAACCATATGATTCGAAAAAACCGCCGCTGCCTTTAATGTGCTCATAAATCAATACTCCTTATATGTTGATTGTACTATAATAACTGAAAATAATTTAATTTTCAATTGATATTTTAATGTACTATATTTAATTTCACATTTAATAAAGAAAAAAATTTCCTATAGCCTATCCTATAATTTAGTGGTATAATAACAGATAATTTGCCATGCAAATTTTCTGGAGACAAAAGAATCGGGGAAGAATTGGAGAAAGTAAAATGGGAAGAACGATTGCAGTAGCTAATCAAAAAGGTGGAGTCGGAAAGACAACAACATCCATTAATCTGGCTGCATCTTTAGCGGCAAAAGGAAAAAAGATATTGCTTATTGATGTTGATCCGCAGGGAAATGCGACAAGCGGTTTTGGCATCGAAAAGAACGAATTAGAGACTACGGTTTATGAATTAATACTTGGAGAATGTTCCATTGAAGAGTGTATTTTAAAAGATGTCATTCCGGGAGTTTCAATTATTCCATCCAATGTGAATCTAGCGGCATCAGAAATTGAACTGATTGGTATAGATAAGAAGGAATACATATTAAAAAATGAAGTTGATTTTGTTAAAGACAGATACGATTTCATTATTATAGATTGTCCGCCATCTTTAAACATGTTGACAATCAATTCCATGACGACAGCAGACACGGTATTGGTTCCGATTCAATGTGAATATTATGCTCTGGAAGGTTTGAGCCAGTTAATCCATACCGTTAATCTTGTAAAGGAAAGACTTAATCCTGACCTTGATTTAGAGGGAGTTGTGTTTACAATGTATGATTCCCGGACAAATCTTTCCATGCAGGTAGTAGAAAATGTTAAAAGCCATATAAACTCACATATTTTTAATACGGTAATACCCAGAAATATAAGGCTTGCTGAAGCTCCAAGTTATGGTATGCCTATTAATCTTTACGACCCAAAATCAGCAGGCTCAGATGCGTATCTGTTATTGGCGGATGAGGTAATTAGCAGAAAGATCAGCTAAAGGCTGTTATGCCCGAATCACTGTTGGGAGCTTATATTTTTATGGACGAATATAGGAATTTATTAGACAGCTTAGTGCAGCAGAGCAAAAATATTTTAGGAGATAATCTTGTCGGCATATATCTTCATGGCTCTGCGGTTATGGGATGTTTTAATGATAAAAAAAGCGATTTGGATTTTATAGTGGTAATTAAGACTGATATTTCAAATGAGATTAAGCGGCAATATATGGACTTGGCTGTAGAACTCAATAAACAGGCTCCGGTAAAGGGAATTGAGTTTAGTATTGTCAGAGAAAGTGTATGCAATCCGTTTGTATATCCGACTCCATTTGAACTTCATTTTTCAATAGCCCACCTGAACTGGTATATGTCAGAGCCGGAATATTATATTGAAAAAATGAAAGGTACGGATAAAGACTTAGCAGCTCATTTTACGATTATTTTCCACAGGGGAAAAACTCTTTTTGGAAAGGAAATCAAAGAAGTTTTTGCTAAGGTCAGCAGGGAAAATTATTTTGATAGTATTTGGTGTGATATAGAAAATTCCAAAGAAGAAATTATAGATAATCCAATGTACATTATTCTTAATTTATGCAGAGTTCTGGCATACAGAAAAGATAATTTGATTTTATCAAAACTGGAAGGCGGAAATTGGGGGCTTAAGAATATTCCTGAAGAATATCATAATCTGGTATTAAATGCATTAACGGAGTATCAAACCGATGAACTAATGGAGTATGACGTACAGCTTGAGAAAGAATATGCCGAGTATATGCTTGGTCAAATAAAAAAGTGAAAGGATGTATTGAAAATGGCAGCAAGGGGATTGGGAAAGGGATTAGATGCACTTATTCCAAATATAGCAGTTGATAATAAAAATAGTAATGCGGCAAATAGCAAAGCAGAGGAAAAAGAGCCTGAAACAATTGTAAAAATTACAAAGATTGAGCCGAACCGTGAGCAGCCAAGAAAAAATTTCGATGAGGAAGCGCTGCAGGAATTGGCGGATTCAATTAAACAATTCGGTCTGCTGCAGCCGATTCTCGTACAGGACAGAAATACATATTATGAAATTATCGCCGGAGAGCGTCGTTGGCGCGCAGCGAAACTGGCCGGATTAAAAGAAGTTCCGGTTATCATACGCAACTATACGGAGCAGGAAATAGTTGAAATTTCTTTAATTGAAAATATTCAAAGAGAGGATTTGAATCCGATTGAAGAAGCGCAGGCTTACAAAAGACTTCTTACGGAATTTAATTTAAAACAGGAAGAAGTTGCAGAAAGAGTTTCTAAGAGCAGAACCGCTGTTACCAATTCCATGAGACTTCTTAAGTTATGCGATGAAGTGCAGCAGATGATTATTGACGATACGATTTCAACAGGACATGCCCGTGCTTTAATTACTATCGAGGACCCGGAGCAGCAGTACACCATTGCAAAAAAGATTGCTGACGAGAAGCTCAGTGTCCGCGATGTTGAAAAACTGGTTAAGAATTTAAATAAACCGGGGAAAGCAAAGAAAGAAATAACCGAAGATAAGAGTCTGGATATTATATATCAGGATGTAGAGGAAAAATTAAAGCGTGCGCTTGGGACAAAGGTATCTATTTCCTCTAAGGAAGACGGAGCCGGTAAAATAGAAATAGAGTTTTATACTCATGATGATTTGGATAGGATTACGGATTTACTTACATAATCCAATAGTAACCGCGAAAATTTGAACAATATTTTCTGACCTAAAAGGAGTATAATAGTAAAAATGAAATATGATATACTAAAGAGCATAGGACTCGGAGACCTTGATATTACATACATTTTTATTGGTATGTTGGCGTTCATCGTTATCCTAATGATTCTTATCATTGTACAAATGGTAAAACTGAATAAATTAAATAAAAAATACAAAAAATTTATGTCCGGAAAAAATGCTAAAAATCTGGAAACAGATATTATGGCATTATTTGAAGATAATAAATTAATTAAAGTATCTGTAGATAAAAACAGAAAGGATATTCATACTTTATATAAAAGGTTTGAAAATGCCTTCCAGAAAATCGGTCTTGTAAAATATGATGCCTTTGCTCAAATGGGCGGTCAATTAAGTTTTAGTTTAGCCCTTTTGGATGAAAATAATAATGGTTTTATTTTAAATTCTGTACATAGTGCAGATGGGTGTTATTCTTACACAAAAGAAATCAAGCAGGGTACATGTGATGTTTTCCTGGGCGAAGAAGAGAAGAAGGCATTGGATATGGCAGTAGGCGAAAGTAAAGAATAGCATTTATATTGCTAAATATATGAGAATAGGGTAAAATACACCGACTAAAAGAAAGGCAGGTATAAAAATGATAGACATAAAATTTTTAAGGGAAAATCCGGATGTTGTTAAGGAAAATATCAGGAAAAAATTTCAGGATTCCAAATTAGGATTAGTGGACGAAGTAATAGAGATGGATGCTGAAGTCAGAAAGGCACAGCAGGAAGCAGATGACATTCGCGCTAACAGAAATAAAATATCCAAAGAAATCGGCGCATTGATGGCACAGGGTAAAAAGGAAGAAGCGGAAGCGAAAAAAGCAGAAGTTGCAGCAAATGCAGCGCGTCTTTCCGAATTAGAGGAAAAAGAAAATGAACTTCGCGAAAAAATCAAAAAGGATATGATGTTGATTCCTAACATAATCGATCCATCTGTTCCCATCGGTAAAGATGACAGTGAAAATGTGGAAGTTAAGAAATACGGCGAGCCCATAGTTCCGGATTTTGAGATACCATATCATACGGAAATCATGGAAAGATTTAACGGCATAGATATGGATGCGGCAGGAAGAGTAGCCGGTAATGGTTTCTATTACCTGATGGGTGATATTGCGAGACTTCATTCTGCTGTAATCGCTTATGCGAGAGATTTTATGATTGACAGGGGATTTACTTATTGTGTTCCGCCTTTCATGATTCGAAGTGCGGTAGTAGATGGCGTAATGAGCTTTGCAGAGATGGATGCCATGATGTATAAAATTGAAGGTGAAGACTTATACTTAATTGGAACATCAGAGCATTCAATGATTGGTAAGTTTATTGATACCATTATTCAGGAGGAAAATCTTCCGCAGACCTTAACAAGCTATTCGCCATGTTTCAGGAAGGAAAAAGGCGCTCATGGAATCGAAGAACGCGGCGTATACCGTATTCACCAGTTTGAAAAGCAGGAAATGATCGTCGTCTGCAAACCTGAAGAATCTCCGATGTGGTTTGACAAACTATGGCAGAATACTGTAGACTTATTCCGTAGTCTGGATATTCCGGTCAGGACAATTGAGTGCTGTTCAGGAGATCTTGCCGATTTGAAGGTGAAGTCATATGATGTAGAAGCTTGGTCCCCGAGGCAGAAGAAATACTTTGAAGTCGGAAGCTGTTCGAATCTCGGAGATGCTCAGGCAAGAAGATTGAGAATTCGTATAAACGGCAAAGACGGAAAATACTTTGCACATACATTAAATAATACGGTAGTTGCACCGCCCAGAATGTTGATTGCCTTTTTGGAAAATAATCTGCAGGCGGATGGGTCTGTCCGTATTCCGGAAGTACTTCGTCCATATATGGGCGGGAAGACTGAGATTAGATAAAATACTTTTTCANTAACCAGAACTTACTCAAAGTAAACAAAATAAGGTGCGATTACGCTTGCGACGAGCACCGTTTTTGNTTACTTTGAATAAGTTCGTNAATTTANAAAGGAGGTGGAATCTTTGCATAAATATATGCGGGCTATAGGGTTTAGTGAGCTGGTTGACAGGCGNGANCAGCAGAAACTGGTCACGGATATCATTCTGAACGCGACACATCGTTCTTATACATCTAATGGCGACGANACCATACTTGCAGAATTTTGNGAGGATTTTGCTGAAAATATGGGGGTTGCCGTTTGCGGAGAATTTGACGCGGAAGATAAATTCACATATGATTATTTTTATCCGTATTTAAGGGGCAGGGGAATAAGCTCTTATGAGGANGTTTCNGTNGAGCGNCATGCGGAGAAAGAATCATATGCAGGNGTTTGTGATGATATNAANGTNGGAGTCAGTCTGATTTTTTANTTACAGAATATTATTCCTTATGTGAAGGCNCAATTTNCGAATGTACTTCCCATAAGAGGTACNACACTNACNTTGTCCGGACTTTCNCTTAAGGGAANTATTATCCTGCCTATCGTGAAAAATGAAANGGAATTNCAGANAATTAAAAAAGCTTCCATTAACAGAAATCAACTGATTGCTGCGGCAAGACAGGGTGATGAGGATGCGATTGAAAGCCTTACNCTGGAAGATATGGACACCTATACATCGATCTCCAAAAAAATATTAAAAGAGGATGTATTCAGTCTGGTAGANACTTATTTTATGCCCTATGGCGTGGAGTGCGACCAATATTCCATTCTGGGTGAAATTATGGATTTTTCCATGACAACGAATAAGCTGACAGGTGAGAAGGTTTATCTCATGGAGATAAGCTGCAATGATTTACAGTTTGATGTCTGTATTAATGCTATGGATCTATATGGTGAGCCACAGGTAGGACGCAGATTCAAAGGCGTAATCTGGATGCAGGGTTATATAAATTATCCTGAATGATTTGCGTTATAGGAATAGTATAGAAATAGTTACATTTGATATTTGACTTATCATGGTATTATGATGTAAAATAACTATAAATGTCGCTATAGCTCAGCTGGATAGAGCGACCGCCTCCTAAGCGGTAGGCCGGAGGTTCAAATCCTCTTAGCGACGCTGGAAACTTCGCCGAAGACGTTGATTGTTCAAGGTTTTCGGCGTTTCTTATAGTACAATTGAGGAATGAAAGATAAGGGANAACGAATGATGNNGGAAANGGANNAANGAAAAANCANAAAANCAGAAAAGCTAATATGGATGGCNTTATTANCTTTNNTCTTTTGCGCCCANATAATNACAATGATTTATTTTGGAAGCAAAAAAGCAGGGTTTCATGAGGATGAGTACTATTCATTTTATTCTACGAACCGTACCGCGGGGCTATACGAGCCGGACAGAGAGTGGGTAGACAGCAGTACAATCCACGATGAGTTTGTAGTTATGCCGGGAGAGAGATTTCGCTATGGCATGGTAGCCACGGCTCAGTCGTGGGATGTGCACCCGCCGTTTTTTTATTTTCTTTTACATACCGTATGTTCATTTTTTCCAGAAGTGTTCAGTAAGTGGCTGGGCATTAGTGTGAACCTGATAGCATTTTGCCTGAATTTTGCGTTACTTTCATGGCTGACATATATGGTGACGGGACACAGCAAGGGAATGACGCTGCTAGTTGCATTGATACATGGTTTTAATCCGATTATTATTTCAGGAGTAATGTTTATACGGATGTATGAATGGCTGACAGTATTTATACTATTGTGTGCATGTCTGCATGTATATATGGTAATGAAACTTGAAAAGGAAAATGGGATAAATAGGAAATTGGAGTGGAAGAGATTTCTGCTTCCTTTAATGCTTACAAATTATCTGGGGTTTTTGACT
>JAAUZS010000144.1:4224-13848 GCA_014804495.1 Lachnospiraceae bacterium | reverse complement strand
TTTACTTGCAGAACTTATAGAATTGTGATACTGTATTGTTAATAACAAGGATAAGTTATACTGGGAAGGAGGATATAATGATTAATTGAAGGAGTTGATATTATGGATATATTAGCAACGAAGAAAGCTGTAAATTAGTTTAATAAAATTTTAAAAGTAGAGAAGGAGAAAAAAGTATGGATATGCAAATCGTTAGCTTAAATATGGCAGGGTGGAATTGGAGACTTAGTAAGGAAACTTGGAATGATAGATTAGAAAGAATCTGTGAATATATAAAAAGTAAATCTTCAAATCCGTTTCTGATTGGATTCCAAGAGTGTCAATTATCAGGAGGCAGATACAAAAAAGTATTAGAAAAACACTTTCCAGATTATTACATTGTATTACCCAAAGGGTATAATAATCAGCCTAAGAGTGTGATTTCTATATTATTGATTAATAAATCTTTCTGTAGCTCTTATTCGTTAATGGAATTAGATAATCTTGAAAAAAACCTACGTTATAACTATGTTAATATAAATACTCATGTCGAAGGATTGTGTTTTAGGATACTGAATACTAATATACCACACACTTGTTATAAGAAATCGGCAGAATGGTTTCAAGAAGAGAGAAGGGAACTAAGAGAGACTTTCATTAAAGATATAAAAGAATTAGCACAAACATATTGTAATGAACAAAAGCTGAACTTTATATGTCTTGGCGATTATAATTCGCATCCAGAAGATCCATTCATTGAATTCTTAGCGTATAACGATGATAAACCGATGATGGATGCAATAAAACCAGCAGATAAAAACAAGGTTACTTGGTATAATAATGTTATTAAGTCAAAGAATAGACTGGATTACATTTTTTATTCTTTAAGCATGTTAAAAAACACAGGATTATCTGCGAAATTCACAATAATTGATGATACTACTATTACAGCTAAGATGTCAGATCACGTTGCTTTGATAGGCGGGGTATCTTATGATTTGCTGGATAGGAAGTGTTTTGATAATATTAAGTGACCTCATCGGACAGGAGAAGTATGTGAAAAAAGAATCGGTTGACTAATTGGCAAATAAAAGTTAAATCTAGGACCTTGTGTGGATTCGTTCTTACAAGGTCCTCTTTTTTCTTTATACCTTCCGCGTCCTTCCCTATTCCTATCTACTAAAAACTTTCATTATATATAAAAAGAAAAGTAAGTTTTGTTGCGTTCTTATTTTTGTCAGTATATTCCTACCTCATAACTTTTTAAAGAATAGATCCAAATGGGCTTTCAGGTAGGCAACTGATTCCTTTGAAGCGGAATAATATTCAATGAAGCAAAAAAGTGATTTTTTTGTCTAAAAAAGACAAAAGTTTAGTTTTTCTGTATGATAAAATAAAAATAATAACAAATGAGATATAATATACAGGAAGGAAATGGTTGGTTTATGATATGATATGTAAGAAACCAAAAAGTAGCGTGAATAATATTATTACAAAATTGGATATTACAAGAATGATTGTGTTGCGTGATGTGCAGGAAATTAAAAAATTTATGATATGACATAAATAGATTATTTGTAATTGTCTGAAAATAAGCTGCTCTGTTTAAGTGTTTTATGCACTTCTAAATCAGTTTTACACAAAAAACGATTTATTATTTCTAAGCAAAATTATAATTTGAAAACTAAAAGTATATTGGGTTATGAATATGGATAATAAAACATGGAACTATAAAAATTTTAATATGGTTGTTGAATTGGATATTGCAGGAGAATTCATATATAATGGAATAAAAGAATTTAACAGAATGCATTACATTACAAATGATGCGCCAACATTCCTTTCACTATACAATATCTCAGTAGGATTAGAAAGACTTCAAAAGATTGTTTTGGTATTATGGAAGCTAGACGACAATTCTGATAAAGAACAATTTGAGAAAGGTTTAATTACACATAGCCACAGCTATTTGAGAGATGAGATAAGAAAGTGTGCAAAAGATTCGAAATATTCGCTTCTGAATGAGAGAGAGAATGATTTTATTACCCTAATTCAAAAATTCTATAATACTGCAAGATATGATCGATTTAATATAAATGGGAAGAATAATATTGAAACAAGTATTTTTGAGGAATATATAAGTAAATACATAAAAGTTGTTTCGCATCCTTTTTATAAAGATGGTATAGTTTTAACAGATGAAATTAAAGAATTTCTTGGAAGGGTTGTGGGTAGTATTTCTCACAAATATTATCAATTAGTTATAGAAGGAAGTTATAGAAACCATACATTTACTTATGAACTTAGAAGTGACTCAAAAGCTCAAAAGGTCTTTCTTCCAGAATACAAAAAGAAATCATTGATGGAAGGGCAATTGAATGAAAGGATTTCGTTTAAGGAAATATTAATATATGTTAGAAATACAAGAGAAAAAACAGCCTTTTTAAAATTTATTGATGATATTGAGCCTTTAGAATTTGATCCCGCATTAGTTATAGATTATTTAGGAGAATTTGCAGAAGGAACTGTTTCACAGAGCCTGCTAGATGAAGTTGAATTCTTATATGGAGAAAATGAATATTCAAATGAACGTGTCGAACTTGTAGATTTGATTGGAAATCCTCAGGTTATGTTTGAATATCCGTACATAGAAGCTTGTAATGATATTTTGTTTAGAATCTTAAAGGACAAAGCTATAGATGATGATATGATAAACTGCCTTGATAAACATATAGATTATATAGATGATGACGATATATTAGAGGTATTAAATAAAGTTAAGAGAAGTTATCAAGAATATAAGGAGGGGAAATGTAAGTTGGAAGTTTTTTTGGAACAAATTCAAGAGAACTATAATGAGTACCAAAACTTTTTGATAAGGGAAGGCAATAGAGATGAGGATAAATGAAAACGTAATGTTTAATTAGTATCGATGTTTGAAAAATTGCCTGTGTAGATTTGGTTGGGTACAATTTGGGTACACCAGCTTTAAAACCATATAAGGGTATAACAAAACCGTATCAAAATGATACTCTTTTGCGAGAGGAAGCAATATAAAATACACCAGGTCGGGAACAGTAAAAAGAGTACGAATAGATCGGGACTACATAGTTTATTTTAAATGGCAGGTAATCTATGGATTACCTGCCATTATCTATATTATTTGTATTTATCTAGGATAAGTGCAAATTTTGTTGCCAAGAGATTGAACTATAAGATAGAATGTGAACTGTAATGAATATTAGATATAAGGTCACCAACACAAAACTAAATGAATATAAATCAGGGAAGTGAACTTTATGATACCAATTTATGTGAATGATATAAGGCGTTCGCTTGAGAATAAATGTTATTTCTCGGCATTGTCTCTTACTTTGACATTGCCGGATATTTGTGGTATAGCGGAGTTCCCGAATAAATCAGTCGGAGAGCGATATACAGAATGGTATGATAAGTACCTTGGAATTTATATGGCGGATGGTAAAGATAATCTGGGTGTAGATAATCCTTGGTTAAGTGGAGAGGTAGTTTATAATTTGAGAAATACATTCCTTCATCAGGGGAATCCGGGAATTGTGAGCGATAAAGTTAAAGAAGAAGTAAATCAGCTTGACAAGTTTATTCTTGTGCTTGGTGATGGAACTGTTTTACAGACATACACCATAAATATAGAAGCTGGAACGCAAAAGACCGGAAAGATTACATATAGGGTGATAACTGTTGATATTACGTATCTGTGCGATAGCATATGTGATTGTGCATTATGGTATTATGAGAATAATAAAGAGAAGTTCAAATTTAATTTTAATGTCATTACACAGGAAGAATTTATGCATCCATCAGAGGAAGCACTTCAATTTGCGCAAGGTGATGTTTTTGCGAACATTCTTAATCAGAAGTTAGAAAGAGAAGGTAATACAAAGAGAATTGTAGAAGATCCTGATCGTAGACCATTGGCTAGAATGAGAGAAGATTTAGATGTTATATTCTCTGATGAAGCTATGAAACAGCGATTTATGGATGGAAAATCTACATTTACGTTTACACATCCAACTAAGCCTTAGGGTTTCGCTGAAACAAGAAATATTGATATAAAGGAAAATCGGCTAATATGAAATCTTCAGAATGGAGCTATACAGGAATGAATCTTACAACTCAATTTAAAGATTATCTTCACGATTGTGGTGCGGCACTTGTTGGCTTTGCGGACATGAGTATGGACAAAAGCCTAATCTATCCAAGAGCGGTTTCTGTTGCTATTCCTGTGCCGGCAGATATAGTGCAGTCTCTGAAAACAGCACCTAANAAAGCTTACTANNATACATATAATGAAATGAATGACAGACTAAACAGAATTGTAACNAACGGAGCGNANTATTTGATAGATAAAGGATATAATGCNGTNGCAATGACAACNGATGTAGTGCAAATNNANCNTGATAANTGGATTTCAAANTTTCCNCATAAGACCGCAGCAACACGGGCAGGACTTGGGTGGATTGGAAAAAACTGCCTTCTNACAACTCAGCAATATGGTGGTGCAGTTCGGTTATCNTCGATTTTGACGGACGCTCCGCTTCAGNCTGCGGATGCAATTACAAAATCAAGATGCGGCAGTTGTACCATTTGTGTTAAATGNTGTCCGGCAGGGGCGNTGTCCGGGACTTTATGGGAAGCAGGAATGGCACGAAGCAAGCTGTTTGACGAACAGAAGTGTTATCAAAAACAGGTGCAGATTATGACAGAACAAACTGGTATAAAAACAGATTTGTGTGGCAAATGTTTTGCGGTTTGTGCTTTCACACAGAAATATATTGGTGAGTAGCNTTTATTATTTCACTTGTCTNCCTAGAAGGGAGCATATCATTTTTCGACACCCTCATCTATTTAAATNNAGCGGAAATGTTGTCATTTGNNAAGGAAAAATGTATATTTCAAAGAGTTTCTATTTCTATCCGCAATATTTCATATATAATAAAATCATAAAAAACACCGAGCAAAGAAGAANGAAGGAATGTAGATGGATATCAGCCTGATTTTCTGCCTTTTAGTGGTGGTGGTGCTGATGCTGTGTCTGATCCGGATATTGATTATTCATGAAAANCTGAAAAGNCAGTATGAAGCTTTGGAAGAAAGCTTTTACCGGGTGCAGGAATTAAACGGAGAGCTCAGGGGGCAAAGGCATGATTATCTGAATCATCTCCAGATTGTTTATGGAATGATGGAGCTTCAGGANTATGAAGAGCTTCATGCTTANCTGGAACCTGTTTACAAGGATATGATGAAGGTGGGNAAGGCAATCAGAACCTCCATACCGGCGGTAAATGCACTGCTGATGGCAAAGATGGGGACGGCGGAAGCAAATGGGACGGATTTTTATGTGGAGGTGAAATCTGACCTNAAAAATCTAAGGGTGGAGCCTTGGGAGCTATGNAAAGTGCTCTCTAACCTCATNGACAATGCGATNACTGCATTGCAGGAAAAAGANGGGGAGAGAAAAATNGTGCTGGATATCAGCGAGGACAGGANCTTTTACTTGTTTTCCCTGANGAACAANGGACCCGNAATCCCGGAAGAACGGAAAGATGCCATATTCCGGCAGGGCTTTACAACGAAGAGAGAGGAAGGNCATGGAATGGGANTGTATATTGTGGCTGGAATATTAAAAATGAACGNNGGCACNATTTTAGTGGATTCTGACGAGAAAGAAACAGTATTTACTGTCAGGTTTGCAAAGGNGGTGAAGGTATAATTGAATACGGTAATGATTATTGGCATCATACTTTTGATAGCCGGATTTATACTGGTAGGAATCGAAATGGTGGTTCCGGGTTTTGGGGCGCCTGGGATAGCNGGAATTATNTGCCTGATAGCAGGGGTCNTNCTGACGGCGGACAGTGTTGAGACCGGAATTTTTATTACAGTGGTGGTTATTGTAATATTAGGGATTTTAATGACNATCATTATGGGATTTTTGTCTCAGANAAAATTTAAATCNCCTATTATNCTGGATGAGGATTTAAAGGCAGGNGNGCCGATCAATTCCTCGGATCTCAATTATCTGCTGCAAAAGGAAGGAACGGCATCAACTGACTTAAAGCCGGCAGGAAAAGGAGACTTTGAGGGAATAGAGTTGGACATTTTTTCGGAAGGACCATATATTAAGAAGGGAAGTCCTATTGTGATCAGCAGGATCAACCAGAANAAGCTTATGGTCAGGGAAANNAAGNAATAAAGGAGNAAACNTATGGTAGGGNAAATTGTTTTATTATGTGTGATANNTCTTTTGGTNGTNCTNTTTTTCGTATTTGTNCCGNTGGGNCTNTGGNTTTCGGCTGTAGCGGCTAATGTAAAGGTAGGGATTTTTGATTTGGTGGGAATGCGGCTTCGGAGAGTTGCGCCGGGCAAGATTGTCTTTCCCTTGATCAAGGCTACTAAAGCAGGGCTGGCAGTAAAGGTAAACCAGCTGGAAGCTCATTTTCTGGCGGGTGGTGATGTGGACAAAGTTGTCAATGCATTGATTGCGGCTCAGAGAGCGGGCATGGATCTCTCATTTGAAAAGGCATCAGCCATTGACCTTGCAGGCCGTGATGTTTTTGAGGCCGTGAAAATGAGTGTAACTCCTAAGGTGGTTGAGACACCGTTGATTTCTGCGGTAGCCAAGGATGGTATTGAACTTTTGGTAAAGGCGAGAGTCAC
The DNA here is from genome assembly GCA_014804495.1 of Lachnospiraceae bacterium. Lineage (GTDB taxonomy): Bacteria > Bacillota > Clostridia > Lachnospirales > Lachnospiraceae > UBA3282. Next base: position 7,170 of record JAAUZS010000144.1, on the reverse strand, counting down.
GGTAAGGACTAATATTGAAAGGCTGATCGGAGGAGCAGGTGAAGCGACGGTGTTAGCCCGGATTGGGGAAGGTATTGTTACCACGGTAGGTTCATCCAAAAGCCATGACGAGGTTTTGGAAAATCCTGATGAAATCTCCAAGTTGATTTTAGAGAAGGGATTGGATTCCGGGACAGCTTATGAGATCATTTCCATTGATATTGCAGATATCGATATTGGAAGGAATGTGGGCGCCAATTTGCAGAGCCTGCAGGCAGAGGCGGATAATAAGATCGCCCAGGCCAGAGCTGAGGAACGCCGTGCAATGGCAGTAGCATTAGAGCAGGAAATGCGTGCGTCAGTGGTTCAGGCGGAAGCAGAAATACCTAAAGCCATGGCGCAGGCGCTCAGGGAGGGGCATATCGGAGTGGTTGATTATTATAAGCTTCAGAATGTGCTGGCGGANANANANANNAAAAAGAGCATCGGCACGGGTGCCGACGCTTACGCGGAGAGTAAAAAGGTATGATAAAAGTAATGCTGATTGATGATGAACCGGAGATCAGAAAGCTGCTTCACAAAATGGTGGAAAAACAGGCGGACTATCAGGTAGTGTCAGAGAACGGTGATTTTGCCGGAGCAATAGTGGATTTTGCCAGATATAAACCGGATGTGGTATTTATGGACATTGACTTGAATGGGGAAAGCGGACTGGANTGNGCCAGAGTGCTTACNGAGCTTGATCCGAAGCTGAAGATAATTTTTGCCACNGCACACAGTGANTACATGGCAAATGCTTTTGAGATTTATGCGTTCGACTATCTGGTAAAGCCATTTAATATGGAGCGGATGGTAAAAACTTTGGACCGTATCAGAAACAGCATGGCGGAAAGTNCTNTGGNAAAAANCGACATTGCCTGATAAGGTAATGAAGCCGGAGCATTATAAAAATAAGCTTTTGATCAAAGGGAAAGAGCAGGTGCATCTGCTGAATATGGAAGAGATTATTTTGGTTGAAAGGCTGGAAGGTTATACCAGNATTGTCACTGCCAGGGAGCGGCACCGNACCTCCATTTCCCTTTCCGATATTGAGGAAAAGCTNAGTGCCGGAGAGTTCATGCGCTGCCATAAATCNTATATTATNAACATTTCGCAAATCGTGCGGATTGAGCCTTACGGCAGATGGACTTATNNNGTGAAGTTTAAAGATACGGACGAAACCGCTCTGATGACAGCTCAGAATTATGAGAAAATCAAAAAAATGTTTGCATAAGGCTATCGAGATAATTTAGAATTAACACCAGCGCAAAGAATGTGGACATGGTTAAGAGTTTTGCAACCTATAATATTCCAACCGGTCCCCCAATCACTTCCCGTTCCACATACANTATNCGGTCGGGTCTTGCCTGCATACTCCATTTNACTAAAGTCAGTTTGCCNCGTTCCACTTCAATACANGTAATGCATCTGGGATGAACGCAGCTTCCCGTGTTGTAGTAAAAGGAAGGTTCCTCAGGCATCACCGGACGATGGGTGTGTCCGGTGATAAGAATACGATGATTTTCCTCTGCAAAATTGCGCAGTTTTTCCTCGCATTTTTCTTTTACTTCATAATTTTTTGCCGCGCTNGTAGGGTCTAAGATACCGAGATTTTCAAGNGGANTCCAGANATACCGCACCAGAAAACGGGCTACACGCCAGAAGGTGGAATTGAGCAGACTGGCCTGATGTCCGTGTGTCAGATACAGCGATTTTTCGGGAACGGCTTCGGGGCGCAGTATGAGCGCCTCGTGATAAGCCGGATTTTTCTTTTGTACGATATCNTGATTGCCGTAGATGAGATGNAGCCTGTTACGCGAATTGAAACNGGAAAGCAGATCATAGACGTCACTGTGCATTTCNGTAATATTACGCAGGTTCCTGTTCTCCCACAATTCTTCCCCGTCGCCGAGTTCNATATAGGTAAANCCNTTTCGATAATAATGCTCTATCGCAGCGAAGTATAAGTGCTGATTCTTTAAAAAATTGTCCGAGGACGTACCTACGCCTCTGTGACAGTCACTTACAANGACATATTTGGAGCACATGTTGAAAGGGAGAATTGGAGCCTGTGCAAAGGCATGTTCCAGACGGCTTGTTGTACTCATGACTNATCCTCCTTACGCTTATGGCATGTGTGATAACATTTTGGCGGATGACAGCCGTTTTTCTTATGACAATGTCTGTGGAATCTGCGTAGACGGAGCAGCCTTCTGAAAGCAAAAGGAAGAGAGTAGTAGAGAAAAAGAATACGGTCTTCCGTGCAGAGGAATGGTCTTGTTATCCAAGTATATAGTTTGCAGAACGTTCGGTTGAGAAATTGAGATAAACAGCGCCAAAAGCGCGTTGGCAGATTGAAACTTATATTTTTGCCGGTTCGGAACANGAAAGAAAGACAATGCCCATGTATGGAGATATCTTTCATATCATATCCTGTATTATAGAGTCCNTCATAGAAAGCNTCGCACATTTGNNNAGTGGGGAAACAGATGGAAACTTCCAGACTCAGATTNGAAGGCTCTGTAAATAAGCCGGGCAAAAATATAGTCAGCCACCAATGNCGTTCGGAAATCTGGGCGCATTCCCTTTCNGTNTTGTCGCANAGACGTAAGGTGCAGGGAAGCATCTCGTAGTCTTCGGCAGCAGTGAAAAAAGCCGTCTTGTATTCTTCTTCAGACAGAAGCCGCTCAGCGTGATAAATNCCAATCTCCGCGCCNGTATTGATACCNTATTGACCCTTCCAGAGNTCNATNAGCCATGTTTTGCCATGGTAATCAAAATAAATTGGAAGGGCATCGAAAACCATCTGAAAACGGGGAGCCATATAATCGTAGAGCCATGTGTAGCCGGCNTCCTTTTGCCATGCATCCAGAGTGGANGAGAAGAAACCNCAGCGGCAATGATAATCGTAACCNAACGGAGCGGCGA
>JAAUZS010000144.1:0-4219 GCA_014804495.1 Lachnospiraceae bacterium | reverse complement strand
GATAATTCTGAACATTTCTGACATTTATCCATGCACTTAATCCGGCGTATGATNNTTTTTCTGCGGACACAGGAGAATATCATGCAGAATAGAGCGAGTAGTAACAAAATAAATAAGGCGTAATACATAATCTGTAACCTATAATCCCATATAGTTTTATTCTATTTTATGCATGGAAATTGAGAGAGTGTCACATAATGTAGATTATGCTTGCAATTTGTTCTTTTTATTTCCTCTGCCGTGTGNTAAGGTGCTATTGTTGTTGCTTTTTTATTTTTTAAAAAATTTAAAATATAACCCTGCGTAATATATTGCTTGTGACGCTGCGTAATGTTGTAATATCAGCAGTGTAAGGAGGTGAAAGCTATGTCAAAATACACGACTGGAGAAATTGCGAAGCTCTGCNGNGTATCAGTCAGAACGGTGCAGTACTATGATACCCGTGGGATTNTGATACCCAGCGAACTCTCAGAGGGNGGCAGACGNCTTTATTCNGAGGATGACTTNAAGCGAATGAAAATCATNTGTTTTCTTCGTGACGCCGGNATTTCTATTAATAGTATAGGAGAATTNCTGTCCGNAGACGATCCCGGAAGTGTTATTTCNGTTTTGCTTGANCAGCAGGAGNAGCTTCTNCNNGAAGAAGTAAATGAAAGACANGCAAAACTNGATATGCTTGATGGGATAAAAANNGANCTNAAGANCGNCNNAAATTTTTCCGTTGAATCTATCGGTGATATAGCTTATGCAATGGAAAACAANAAGAAAATGNGACAGTTACANGCAATNCTGCTGATNACAGGTATTCCTATCNCNATAGTNCAGTGGACNTCTATCATNCTTTGGATTGCNNCAGGNATATGGTGGCTTTTTGCNCTTTNTNTCTTAGNNNTCATTCCNTATGNGNTNTGGNTNACAAACTTTTATTTCAAAAAAGTNGNGTATATNTGTCCNCAGTGNCANGAGNTNTTTAAGCCNNATNTNAAAGAGGCTNTTTGGGCNAGGCATACCCCGACACTCNGAAAANTGACCTGTACCTGCTGCGGGTATAAAGGATTTTGCGTGGAAACTTACGGAAAGGAGGAAAAAAAGAATGGATAATATTATGGAAGTTCTTCCGTTTTTAATTCCGTTGGCAATCGTACAGTTTGCTCTGTTGGGTTACACGCTTTATCACATTCTGACCCACAAGCATTATAGAAGAGGTAATCGTACTCTGTGGCTTGTTGTTGCGATTATCGGCATGGAGTTTATCGGACCGATCCTGTACTTCCTGCTTGGAAAGGAGGACGACTGACATGGATGTGCTGGCAATACAAAATCTAAAAAAGAATTTTGGCAGCAAAGAAGTGCTTTGCGGGATTGATCTGTCTGTACCTGAACACAGCATTTATGGCTTTATCGGTAAAAACGGCGCAGGAAAAACAACGACGATGAAAGCAATTCTCGGACTTCTAAAACCTGACAGCGGTGATGTCTATGTCATGGGTGAAAAAGTGCATTTCGGGCAGACAGGTACCAACCGTCACATCGGCTATCTGCCCGATGTGACGGAATTTTATTCCTATATGACACCGCTTGAATATCTGAATTTTTGCGGAGAAGTAAGCGGGATGGACAAAGCCGGTATTGTGGCTAGAAGTAAAGAACTGTTAGAATTGGTCGGTCTTGGTCAGGAACGCCACCGCATCAAAGGATTTTCAAGAGGTATGAAGCAGCGCCTGGGAATTGCGCAGGCACTTCTAAACCGGCCCAAACTTCTAATCTGTGATGAGCCGACATCAGCGCTCGATCCCGTAGGGCGTAAGGAAATTCTGGATATTCTTCTGGCAGCAAGGGACCAGACCACAGTGCTTTTTTCTACACACATTCTTTCTGATGTGGAGCGAATCTGCACTGCAGCAGCCTTTTTGAATAATGGAAAAATCGCTATGCAGGGAACTATTGCAGAACTGCGAAACAAGCGGTCATCTGACGGATTTATCATCGAAACAAAACAAAAAGGAGATACCGATACACTTATAAAAACATTTGGCGATCTCCGACACACGGAACAAAATGCGCTTGTTTTTCATGGCAGCGAGGAGCGTTTCTTTGCCATCATGCAATATGTTGCCGAAAATAGAATACCCGTACAGAAAATTGAACGAATAGAGCCGACGCTTGAATCAATGTTTTTGGAGGTGACAAAATGAAATCATTGCTTGCTTTTGTGAAAAAAGAATATCTTGAAGCTACTCGGACAGGTAAAATCATTATCATAATACTGCTGTTTGTCCTGTTTAGTATTATGAATCCTGCGATTGCGAAGCTGACACCGTGGTTAATGGAAATGCAGTCAGAAACACTGGCAGAAAGCGGATTGATTGTCACAAATATTCAGGTAGATGCAATGACTTCATGGACACAGTTTTTTAAGAACATTCCTATGGCGCTTATTGCTTATGTATTGATATTCAGCGATATATTTACCAAAGAATACAAATCCGGGACATTACTGCTTGTGCTGACAAAAGGCTTATCAAGATACAAAGTAGTGCTTGCAAAAACTTTGCTGCTACTGTCGCTTTGGACATTAGGCTACGGGATTTGCTTCGTCATTACCTATGGTTACAATGCTTATTTTTGGGATAACGGCATTGTTGATAACTTATTCTCATCGGTAGCTATATGGTGGTTGTTCGGTGTATGGGTGATATGTCTTATTGTTCTATTCTCGTCGCTGTTGCAGAATACATCGGGCGTTTCCCTATGTACCGGCGGAACGGTTCTTTTAGCGTATTTATTGAGCATCATTCCAAAAGTAAAGGCTTATTCACCTACGATGTTGATGGATACTAATTCGCTTTTGATTGGTGCAGAGGGAGTTGACACATATATAAAGGCTATCGTTGTTGCGGCTGCATTGTGTGTATTATGCGTTGCTGTTAGTTTGCCGGTTATAAACAGGAAACAGCTATGATTATTTATGATAATAGAAAGCATGCAGGATGTTCTAAGCATGCTTTCTGTTGTATGATGAATATTGAATTTTGGCGGATATCATGATTACTGATTTATTTTCTCGATTTTATATAAATAATAGCGAAAGGCTTCTACAATATAATCGCTGCTGCCCGCACCGTGTTTTGTGTCAAATATTCTTTTTAAGTAATCATTGGAGTAGGTTTCAATGATCATGTGGCAATAATTATCATCATCTCCAACTAATTCGGACGGAGCGTTTCCACGGGCATAGGTAATAATTTCTTTAACCAAAGTTTGGGTGCTGTCGGAAGTGACATCTTCTCCTTTATGTGAAGCTAATTTAAGAAACTTATCTTCTGTTCTCATCTCTTCTGAAATTTGTGAATATTGGTTGTCTATGATTTCAGAGAAATGTTCTAAATTATGTTTCATAGCTTCGGTGTATTTTTCGATACTGCCGAACTGTTGAATAGCAAGTTTTGCTACATTTTCTTCATCGTTCTTGATTTTTTGAATGAACATATCAAAATTCTCAATGCTTCCCCAGTGCTTGACGACTTCTTCTGTCTGGTTGGATTTAAAATCTTCTAAGGCATTAATATAATCAGACAAATCAAATTCTTTAAAACTCATACATTGCTCTCCCTTCTCTAAGCGGCTAAGAAGCTGTATAAGTCGTTCTGTTCGATTACGCTTTAGAAGAAGCAATTCCTTTTGCTTCTTGAAAGCGGCTATTCTATCAAAATCCGGTTTTTGCAGAATTTCCTTAATCTCATTTAACTTGAAACCTAATTCCTTAAAAAACAGGATTTGTTGGAGATTCTGCAATGCTTCATCATTGTATAAGCGATAGCCGGACGGTGTTAATTCACTTGGTTTTAACAGTCCGATTTCATCGTAGTATTGCAGAGTGCGTATACTGATACCAGTTAATTCTGCAACTTGACTTATGGTTTTCATTTTTTTCAGCTCCTTTAGTTAGTAGAGAAGCAATATAGAAATTGCCGGCTGATATCTATTTTGCTCTCTTGAGATTAGAATACAGTATCACGTAGCGTGGGAGTCAAGACTTTTTTATTAAAACTTTTATACTTTGCTTGACAGTGTCCTCGTCCTTTTCTATTTCAAAGTGTATATTTAGTGGTTCGTACATTTTAAAATAAGGACAATACATCTGATAATGTTTATATATCAAAATACATGAAAACATTAATATTGATACATAAAGCATTTGTGATTTTCAGCAGTTAGT
>JAAUZS010000143.1 GCA_014804495.1 Lachnospiraceae bacterium | reverse complement strand
TACACATCAAAATAAACCTGAATGAACTTCTTCTGGTTGAAACATATGGAAGGAAATTAAGATATCTAATGGTAGATGGCAGTGAACATTTTTGCGAAGGACGGATATCTGAAGCTGCACAAAGTTTATCCCAATTCGGTTTTTTCCGGATACAGCGGTCGTATATTGTCAATTTAAAATATATTGAAAAGGTAAACAGTCGTGAGGTTACGCTTTGTAATGGTTTAAAGGCCGCAATCGGAAGGGTTCATAGTAAGGAATTTAAGAAAGCGTTTTTTCAATGGAGAATGTGGTTTGATAATTAAACTGTGTCGTTTATGCAAAAATGATGTCGTTTGTGCATGTAGTATTTTTTTATTTTTTTGTTGTGATATAAATAAAGCTACATGGAGGGAACTATTATGACGAAAAAAATCTTTTTGCCGGGGTTGATATGTCTTGTTTTATTAACTGCCTGTTCTGCTAATAATGATGCAGGATACACGGATGTTGCCCCAGTTCAAATTGAATATATTAGCAACGATATTAATTTGTTTGAAGAAAGCACTTCTGATATACAGCAGTCGTCCCCATCTGAAATGCACGAATCCGAGCAATTCACAGCCGCAGAGGAAATATCGGAAATAGAATCTCATACAGAAATTACGCAAATTTTAGAAATTTATGAAGGCGAATATACGGGTAATACTTTAAACGACCCTGATTATGACGGTCTGGAGATTCAAAAAAATAAAGATGATACCTATATAATACAGGTTAAAATCCCGTTTCTAACCAAGTTGTATGAATGCACAGGTTATCAGTCAGAAAATATAATCATGTTTTCCACCTCTGAATGGGGTGCAGACAAAAAGGTGGCGGGAAGCATCTATCTTGATGGTGATTCTGCCACAGTGACATTTACTTCCGGATGGTATCAGACAGCCACTGCGGAAAGCTCCTATCAATACCATAAAACATCAGATACTCCCCATTTGGAAAACTGCCCTGATGCACGTCCCGACTATAGTTCTTTCACAGGAGAATACTGCGATACATACGATGATCCAAGTCTTGAAATCCGGCTAAATGAGGATGGCTCTTATCTCATTCAGATTAGTCTTTTTCGTGAAATAGGATATGATGCGTGTATCGGCAGTCTATCGGAAGAAAAAATGTTTTTCACATCCGATGAACGCGGCGGTGTAAGCGGCAACATCACTCTTGACAATGACCTTGCAGTCGTCCGGTTTGAACAGATTGGTTATTTCGAGAACGCTCAAGTAACAACCTATTTGTTTCATAAGACCTCCGACAATCCAAATATTGGTGAACAGCTTAATTAATCTGTGTCGTTTATGCAAAATCAATGTCGTTTGCGTAAGCGGCATTTTATTTTCTTGCTTACTATGATATATGTAAACAGTTAAATATATTACAGGAGGACAGAAAAATATGAAAAAGAATTTGAAGGTCTTCGCATACGGTATGGCAGTAGCTGCTATTTTGTCCATGACGGCATGTTCTGCCAATGACGAAAAAGATGACCATGCTTTTTTAGAAGAAGAAATAACGACAGCGAATATCTTACCAGAAGAGGATGAGACACAGGACACGGAATCTCCGCGTCCATCTATGACAGAGAATGAAATACGGGAAGCGGATGTAAACCAGCAGGAAAGCAATGTACAGGATATTGAAGATACAGGCATAGAAATCGCAACTGCAGATGAACTATTAGATTCATTTATCAATGGCTCAATAAGTGCAGTTGACTCCTCAGATTTGACATCAACGTTTTATATTACCGACTTAAAAGTAGATTCCGGAGAATGGGACTCATATTCCGTCGGAGAGAGAATCGACCTTGACAATGATGGGGAGGACGAACTGATTATTAACGGTCCTTATGGCGGAATATACCTTGATGCGCGTAATAACAAGGTATATGAATTTGCCGCGGCAGGCGGCACTGCTCTCACTCTTTCTTATACCTATTATAATGGAGTTGTATGGATTATGTATAGCAACAGGTCGAGTGCAGGATTTGAATTTTACCATATGGAAAAATTTGAAGGAGCTGACAGCTTGGTTGCAGAAATGAATTTCGGCGAAGAATTTGACATCAATAATGCAGAGGCCGGTTTAAAATATACATTGAATGGGGCTGATATTTCTAATGATGAATATACCGCATTATGCAGCAAAATTTTCGCTGCCCAAGTAGATACGAACTCCCAGAATATAACAAATAATGACAGTTCGACTAAAAAAGATGATGTACCGGAAAGTTTGATAGGAGAATATGAATACCAATCGGATTATGAAACCGGTAAGTTAATAATTGAAAAAACCGCCTACGGATATGATATATCTGATTATGAATCAGAATCTTCCTATCGCTTTTTAGCTGATTCATCTAATATAGAAACTATAGAAAATGATAGGATATATATAAAGTATCCCGAAAAGGTATCTGCCGATGATACAGTCATTTTCAGCTATTATATTTTAGAATATAATGCAGATGGAATAAATGTGTATTACGGAAAATCCGAACCTGAGGAAGCTCAGTTTTTATATTGCGCTACGAAGAAGAATTAAGAAGATTATCCGGCAACCTATGAAATCCGTGGGCAGATTTTGAGAAAAGAGATTCAAGCATGACTTGGTATATTAAGAAAGATTTGTTATAATTAAGCCAAATATGATTCAACTTCAAATTCACGGAGGCAAACCAGTATGCAGCAACATGAAACGGTAAATCAGATAAGAGAAACTATCAGTAAAGTTTTTGTAGGAAAAGAAAATGTGATTGAAAATATATTAATCTGCCTTCTGGCGGGCGGCCATGTATTGCTGGAGGATGTTCCCGGCATAGGAAAAACTACGTTGGCGAAATGTTTTGCGCAGGTCATTGAATGCAGTTTCGGAAGAATACAGTTTACACCGGATACTCTACCCGGAGATGTGACAGGTATTTCCATTTACAATATGAAATCGGGAGAATTTGAATACAGGGAAGGCGCCGTAATGAATCAGATTCTGCTGGCAGATGAAATCAACAGAACCTCACCTAAGACTCAGGCAAGTCTTCTGGAAGCAATGTCCGAAAATCAGGTGACAGTAGACGGAAATGTTTATCCACTGAAGCAGCCTTTCATGGTAATAGCAACACAAAATCCGGTGGAATATCTGGGCACTTATNNGTTGCCGGAAGCTCANATGGATAGNTTCATGATGAAACTGACNATCGGNTATCCGGACAGAGANCAGGAAATAANAATGGCNTCNCAATTTCTGGNGGGCACGACTGCCGATAAAATACAACCGGTATGCAATACAGAGTGTATTGAGGACATAAAGAAAAAAGTAACCGGAATAACGGTTAAAGAAAATGTACTCGGATATATTGAAGATATAATTGAATTGACAAGAGAAGAAAAAAGATTCGTGGTCGGCGCCAGTCCCCGTGCAATGCTTGCGCTTATCAGAGCTTCACAAGCCAAGGCATTTTTAGATGGCAGGGATTATGTGAAACCTGATGATGTGAAAGCGTTAGCTATGCCGGTGCTGCTTCACAGATTAAGTTTGTCATCAAAAGCAAAGATTGAAAAAGAAGATCCTGCGAAGATTTTAAACAATCTGATCATTAAAGCCAAAATACCTATGTAGATAGGAAAAGGGGAAACATCTGATATGAAAATGCGCAGATTCATTTTTGCTATTTGTTGGATATTGTCATTAACAGCAATCAGCTTTTATGGAGGAACCGTGAGCTATGGAATCTTTTTTGCCCTTACCCTTATTCCGTTTATCTCGTTCCTTTACATAGCCTGCGTGTGGTTTCGATACAAGGTTTATCAGGAAATCGGAGCCAGAAATATCGTATGCGGTCAGTCGGTTCCATATTATTTTATATTACAAAATGAAGATCAATTTGCCTTTGCAGGAATACGGATTTTATTTTTTTCAGATTTTTCTTATATGGAAGAACTTCCCGGAGAAATTGAGTTTGAACTGCTTCCGGGNGAAAAATATAAATATGAAACNTCTTTCGTATGTAAGTACAGAGGCGAATATGAGGTCGGAATCAAGGCAGTGGTAATCTCTGATTTTTTCAGGCTGTTTCGCTTTAAGTCTGCCGTAAAAGAAACAAAAAAGGTAATTGTTGCACCTAAACTGATAAAAATTTATGAACTTAACAGTATTTCCGATATCAATGTAATGATCCAGAGAGAAACCGTAACAGGCACTACAGAATTAGACACGGTCACGCGGGAATATTTACAGGGAGACACACTTAAGCAGATTCATTGGAAAGCAACGGCAAGAAATCAGAAACTGATGTCGAGGGGGTTGCGCGGAGAAGAAAAAAACGGAGCAGCAATTTTTTATGATACTCAAAGATACCATAAAGATCCTGAGATTTATCTGCCGATAGAAAACCGTATATTGGAAACTGTGCTGGCGCTGGTATTTTTTCTTTCCGAAAAGAATATACCTGTCCTGACTTACTACAGTCAGGATGATATTATTCAGGATAACGTAAATAGCGTGAGTGATTTTGAGGAGTTTTACGAAAATATCAATAGAATCATTTTTGATAAGAATGAGGATACGAAATGCAGTATCCGCTATATTCTTCAAAACGTATCAGTAATGGATAAGCAGGTAATGTTCTTTGTCCTGCATAAAATTGATTATGAGATTCTGGAGATGACAAAACCGCTTTCGGAAAATGGCGTTGTCACTGTTTTTTATGTTATTACCGAAGAAAATATTGAAGACTTCCGTATACTGAGCGATGCAAACCGCAAAATCATTGCAATTACACCGCAGGAAGAACTGGAGGAAGTATTGTGATGAAGAAAAACACCGACGTTATCATTGATTTTTTATATTACTCTATACATACAGCGCTTCTCTCAGGCATAGCGGTATTACGTTTCTCAGAATCCCTTGGAATTTTGGAATTGACATGGGAACATGGCATAGTATTGTTTTTATCAGTTGTTTTTTTAGCTTTCTTTAAAAAGTTGAATATAAGGCAGCGGATTTATGCAATAATATCGGGAGTTATACTTCTTGCTTTTCTTTTTATATCTATCGGCATGAAAAAAATTCTGCTGTTTTTACAGAACGTTTTCTATTTACCATTTAATAAAGATATAAGCATTATAGAAGAAAGCATTTGGGCTGAGTTCATATGGATATTTTTTATTGCGGCTGCTGTGTGCGTTTTACAAGTTTTATTGGAAAAAAAATTCATTCTTAAAACCGGATTAGCTTTTGCCTTAGCAGGATGGTTGATTTATGCATTGTTCAGCATACAGAAAATATCAAAAACAGAAATGACATTATCTATTTTATACTGTGTTCTGGTTATAATTGAATGGGTTCAGATTACTTGGAAAAAGCAAAGAAATGAAAAACTTAATTATTACATTCTCCGGATAATGCCGTTTCTGATTTTGTACATTATCCTCTTATGCCTGATGCCGGCGCCGGAGACTCCTTACAGCTGGCATTGGGTGAAGGAGCTTTATAGTAATGCAGAAGAAAAAATGACAATGTATGTAGAAAATATAATGAACAGGAACAAGGAAGATCTGGACACAGCCATTACCGGTTTTTCCGAAGAGGCAGGTCTTTTTTCCGAAATCAAATCCGAGCAGAAACCCCTGATGAATATAAAGGTCCGAAACAGTCAAAATCTGTCGCTTTATCTTGCAGGAAAAGTTTATGATTCTTTTGACGGCCGGACATGGGAAAGTCAAAACGAGAGTACTGACTTTGGAAAATCGTTTGATGTAGCAGAAACAATATATGCACTGGAAATATATACGGAAAACAGCAGGGGGAATTATTATAAGAACATACCGGTTGAGGTAGAATATCAATTCTTTCATACAAATTATGTGTTGACGCCTTCTAAAACGTGGCAAATAACAGGAAAAGAGAAAGCAGTACAATATCATCAGGAAGGAAGTGATTATGTTTTTTATGATAAAGCAGGATACGGCACGATATATTCACTGCAATTTTGTCAGTTAAACATGAACCGGGAGATGATAAATGNTTTTCTCCAATCTGATTTNGCNGACGACAAAGAAGTATGGGAAAANACATCAGTAGAATACTTAGGNAAAAAAGCAACTCTTGCGGAGCTTTATGCATACAGAGAAAATGTACACACGCTGTATATGAAAAATATCGAGATCAGCCCTGAAGTAGAAGAATGGCTTTGCGCGGTTACCGCAGATGCTGCAACGGATGTGGAAAGACTTTATAGTATTGAAAATGCGCTGTCCGGTATGAACTACAATACCAATCCGGGTAAACTACCTGAGACGGTAACGAATGCAACAAGCTTTCTGGACTATTTTATTTTGGAAAAAAAGGAAGGATATTGCAGCTATTTTGCAACTGCATTTGTACTGCTTGCGCAGGCGGAAGGACTTCCTGCAAGATATGTGCAGGGATTCTGTATTCCTATAGGGAATGAAAAGGAAACTATCGTCTATTCTGAAACGGCACATGCATGGCCGGAAGTATATATAGATGGCAAAGGCTGGATTCCTTTTGAACCCACGCCGGGATACGAAGTATATCGTTATACGTCATGGAAAACGGATGCTGATAAAAAAGCAGTCACTTCTAATGCCGAAGCATACGAAGTACAGGATGATATGCCCTTAGAAGAGGAAACCTTGGATGTATCAGAAGAATATGTGAGCGAAAATCAAGAAGAACAAAGCAGATGGATTTCATATATATGGAAAATTTTACTGTTTATCTTAATAACGGTTATTTTCATTTATGCAGCAGACAGAATCAACGAAAAGCGCCGCGATAAGCGAAGAAATATAAGTGAAAAATATAGAATCGCATTATTACAGAATTTACAGATTATTGCCATGCTGGGGTATGAGAAAAAAGAAGCCGAAACTTATCATGAATTCGCAGAACGAATCCGATATGCGGACGCAGATGAATACGGAATGCCGGTTGCATTTATTGAAACTTATGAAAACGCCCTATACGGGACAAAAGAAATCAACGGACAGGATTTGGAATCCTGCCTCGAACAGCAGGAAAAACTGCTTGAAAACTTAAAGCAGCATATGGGCAAAAAGTTTTTACTCTGTAAGATAAAGCTTTATATAATAAGATACAGGTAATGAAATGATGCGATTATCAACCTTTCATTACCTGTAACATTACACACTCATTTATTCAATTCTGCTGCTACACAAATAAGTTATCCGATATGGAAGAAAGAAACGCTTTCATTCAGCTTCTCAATAACTTTTTTCAGTTCTTCTGCCTGTTGTGCAACTTCCTCAATGTTTGCTCTCAATTCCTCAGTAGAAGCATTAGCTTCTTCCGCGGAAGCTGCATTTTCCTCGGAAATACCGGACAAGTCGCTGACAGAATCAATAACACTGACTTTGTTTTCATCAACAATTTCCACAAGATCCGTGATTTTATTAACTGCNCCGGCTGCCTCATCTATATTGCTGTCTACAGCTTCGAANCTGCGGCTTACACTCTTTANGGCATCTGCTTCTTTGCTGACCGCATCCTGAATCTGTCCGGCAATTTTCGTACATTCCTCGGTCTTGGAAGTAATCTCTTCTATAATAGACTGAATCTGCTGAGCNGAAGAATTGGACTGTTCNGCGAGNTTTTGAATCTCACCTGCTACGACAGCAAATCNTCTTCCCGCTTCGCCTGCTCTTGCAGCTTCAATGCTGGCATTTAATGAAAGCAGATTGGTCTGATCGGAAATATCCATAATCATCTGCGCAGCGATAGTAATCTGTTGTACTGCATCACTGACACTGGTAATACTGTTGATGACATTATCAGCGCTTGTAGTAGTATATCCGTTAGCATCTAACAAATCGTTCAGGTTGGCTTTAGCNGTATTGCTGACATCGGCAACCGTCCCTGTTACAGTCTGGGTAGCTTTAGAGCTTTCTGCAATCTGGGTTATGTTTTTGGAAATCTCGTCCATATCATAAGCCTGTTTCTCTACGGAACTTGCCATACTCTGCGCTCCGTATGCGAGCTCTTCCATAGTGCTGCTTAAATCTTTTACTGCCTGTGCACAGTTACCAAGGGAACCATCTACATGGTTCACAGAATTATCAACTGTACCGGCACAGTCTAAAATCACCTTTACAACATCAACAAGCTGCACACGTAATTTTTCTGCCGCTTCTGCAACATCATATAATTCCCTGATTTTGTTCGTATTATCTATCTGAAAATTCAGATTACCCTGGGAAAGCATAACCGTACTATCACGAATAATCTTAATCTGTTTGGCAATCATTCTGCCTACAATATATGCCACTACAACAATAACCACCATAAGACCAAGGCATACAAGAAGAATATATACCAGATAGCTATTGGTAGATTCATGCAGCTCTGTACTCGACTTACCGGTAAAAATCATGCCGACAACACTGTCTTTTTGTTCAATCGGAATATAATAACCGTAATAATCCTGTCCGCTGATATTAATATTTTTAGCAAAGTACTCCTTTCCCTGATTCAAAACTATCTCTTTTACTTCATCAGAGCATTGTGTCAGAAGCGCTCGATTTCCTGTTTCGTCTATAACCGTCGTCATATAACGGGTGTCTCCGTAAAACAATGTATACTCCACATCGGCTTTTTCTTTCATATTATCAATGATATCCAAGCTATTGGAAAGGTTGGTTCCNCCTTTGAAAAGAACATCNCCGGACAATCTGTATGTACCGTTGTCGAGCGAATCGAGAGTTGCCAACATTGAATATCCGGTGGCCTTCAGCATGGTTTCAATTTCATTCTCAGTAGTAGATCTTATATAACTATAGGAAGTAAAAACATTAACAGCAATGGATAAAATAGCTGGCAGCAGACATAATAAAAGTAAAATCAATATAATACTGGACTTCTTTTTCATACGGTTTTCCTCCTGCATTGTAAAAATTCTTGCCTATAATATATTTTCAGATGGTATACTTCAAGTATAATAGTTTTTCTAAAATATATCAAGAAAAGAATAACAAGGCTTGTTATTTTCCAAGCCTTGTTCATTTACANCTTTATTCATTAACCGCCTTTTTCAATCGTTCCAATGCTTCCTTCAGTATACTGCGTGGACAGGCAATATTGATTCGTTCAAATCCTTCTCCTGCCTTACCGAAAATCGCTCCACTGTCCAGCCACAACTTCGCTTTATGTACAATCAGATTCTCCAATTCNTCCTCAGGCAGTTCCAGACTGCGGCANTCCAGCCANATNANATANGTNCCTTCCGGCTCAATCAGCTTAATCTGCGGTANGTTCTGCTCTAAATAGCTTCTTGTGAAATCCAGATTTCCTTTCAGGTATTCCTTTAACTGCTCAAGCCACTCNCTTCCGCCTTCATANGCNGCCTGACACGCATGCANNCCCAGCATGTTTACCTGACTGTATCCGATTGCATCAATTTGCCGTATAAAGGCTTTACGCAGTTCGGGATTNGGTATAAAAATGTTGGAAACCTGCAGCCCTGCCAAATTAAATGTTTTGCTAGGNGCTGTACATACTATACAGATATCNTCAAACCTTTTGTCTACAGTCGGAAGAACATGGTGCGTATNTCCCGAATATACGAAGTCGGCATGAATNTCATCACTGACAATTTTCACGCCATGTTTCAGACAGATATCCCCGATACGCTGAAGCTCCTCTTTAGTCCATACCCTTCCCACAGGATTGTGCGGACTGCATAGCAGGAAAAGCTTTACTTTCTCCTGCACTATCTTTGCTTCAAAGTCCTCAAAATCCATCTCATACCGCCCATCCTTTAATNTCAAATCACTATTGACGAGCTTTCTGTTATTATCCTTAATGACTGCACTGAACGGATAGTAGACCGGCTGCTGGACAATGACTCCTTCTCCTTCTTTCGTCAATGCCTGAATCGCAACNCATATGGCAAAAACAACTCCGGGCGTTTTCACAAGCCANCGCTTGTCCACTTTCCAGCCGAAGTATGTCTCATACCAATCAGCGACNGCATTAAAATATGCCTCTTTACTGTCGGTATANCCAAAAATGCCGAGTTCAATGTCCTTCTGTATNCGCTCTGTAATGCATGGGGCAGTGCGAAAATCCATATCCGCCACCCATAATGACAGCACNTCCNCNGGCATNCCNCNNTCNNNTGCAAAATCGTATTTAAGACAATCACTTTCTTTTCTGTTTATAACTTCATCAAAATTGTATTTCATTACGATACCCGTGCTCCTTTCTCAGACAGTGATATTTTTCCTTTCTAATCAGTATACACTAGTTCAGAGCNTGTGACAAATCTGCAATTATATCCTGCACCGCNTCAATTCCCACGGACATTCTNAGCAGGGTTTCATCAATACCTTTTTCAAGGCGCTTCTCTATCGGTACGTCTGCATGGGTCTGTGTCATAGGATAGGTAATCAGGCTTTCNGTACCGCCTAAGCTTTCTGCAAATTGTACCAGCTTCACTTTTTCCAGTATTGCATGCGCCGTTTTCTGCGAATCGACGCGAAAAGTCAGCATACCTCCGAAGCCGCGGCACTGTCTGTCTATTATTTCCCTTCCCGGATGGTTTTNCAGACCGATATATCGCACTTCCTTCACCTTAGGCTGCNNCTGAAGCCATTTTGCTACCTGAAGCGCATTCTCCTGATGCTTCTCCATACGCACNGCCAATGTCTTGATNCCNCGCAGAATCAGCCAGCAGTCAAATGGCGCCAGNCCCGATCCTACAGTTTTAATGATCCTTCTTAACTCTGCNGNAATATCTTCACTGTTCGTAATCAGAAATCCGCCTAATGTATCATTATGTCCCTCNAAATATTTNGTNGCGCTGTGCACTACGACATCTGCACCCAAATCCAGCGGATTCTGATAATAAGGCGTCAAAAAAGTGTTGTCCACTGCGAGCAGACATTTATTCTCCTTTGCAATTTCACTGACTGCTGCGATATCCGTCACCTGCATCATCGGATTCGTAGGCGTCTCCACATATATGAGCTTAGTATTTTCNCTTAANGCNGCTTTTANCTGTTCTAAGTCAGANGTATCTACATATGTAACTTCGATTCCGTTCTTTTCATTTATTAATCTAAACTGGCGTATGGTTCCGCCATATAAATCATCTGTCGCCACTATNTGGTCTCCCGGCCGAAACAATTCCATAAAAGCGCTGACTGCCGCCATGCCNGTNGAAAATGCCAGTGCATCTATTCCATGCTCCAAATCCCTTACAATACGCTCTACCTCTTCTCTTGTAGGATTCTGCGCTCTGGAATAATCATATCCCGTGCTCTGTCCTACGCCGGGATGGGCAAATGTGGCAGTCTGATATATCGGGAAGCTGATGCTCCCCGTATTATCACAATTTTTCCTTTTTCCGTTTCCATGAATACATACGGTACTTAATTCCAAACCCATAAGCAGCCTCCGGTTTTACCAATTCCTATTAATTATGTATGATTAGTATATTATAAAGGTTATNAGTGTAGAAGTCAATACTTTATAATTCTTTTCTCAAATATACATTCTGTGAGTACTTTGATACCGGCGCTTTATAGANCAAAAGCGACAACAGATATTGCAAAAAACCACCTATAGCAATGGCGGGCAGCCCTAACGCTGATATCANCAGGAATGAGGAAATACCTTTATTAAAATAAGAAAAAGTATTAACATCCGGCATAAGCAATATTAAACTCGTAGCACATATCCAGACTATAATTCCTAAAATAATAGCTGCCACCATATACTTATAGCAAATAGGAATATATATCATAAAAAACACTGCAACTACAATCTGCCAAGCCACCAGATTACATGCCACTGAAATCCTGTCAGGATTAATGCATACCATNATCAAGATCAGCAAATCAACTNCAAGATATATAATAAGTGTACCGATACAGGTCATAACTGCNGGAANNACAGTCTGCATTTTCTTCCTGACCGGAGAAGACAGCACCATATTTGACGTGTTCAAAGAATATATTATCTGCATAGGCATCATCGCTGCCGCAATCGCAAATAATCCGCCTGACCAATTGATCAAATACCCGCTCATACTCAGAATGATAACAAAAATCCCAATCACCAGAAACCAAGCACCCAAAATAATNTTTAATACAAGTCCATGTCCATAACGCATAATTTTAATTCCCAGNTTGATATCATTTATCATAAAAACTTCCCTCCACCTTCTTCATGGCTATTCTCACTGCCAGAATACTTATGACCACGTCCNATATTCCGGGCAGAAAACTATAGACAACGGCACACTCCATCATCNCATTTACACATACCAAAGTAATAAATTCCAATAAATATGCAACCATCACATTTAACCAGACCATGCTTCCATATCTTGCCAGCACTGTACCCAGTACGGAAAAGAAGTATGAAACCATTANNGCACATGGAAGCATTTTCAAGTCATCTTCTATAAGAACTNTTGTCGAATCCTGCATCATNCTCCAATATATTAAACCATATGAGACACACATAATTACTACTGCCGAAAGAAATTTCCTGAGCAAATCAATTAACAAAGCGTTTTGCATCACCNGCATCCCTGCACTTGAGGTCTTCAGGTAATCCAGTTTATGCGCATCTTTTGACTGAATACCTCCGAACACCCAATTATCAGCGATGATTTCAACCAATGGCAGCAACATACAAACCACTATTCCGGGTACCGACTGTAGCGTTGCGGTGTCTGNATGTCCAAAGTCAACTCCAATNCAAAATGCGATCACAATCATAACTANCGGCATTATGATGAACATTACAATACGGTAAATCAAGGAAGTAAACATCAGATAACTTTTTAAAATTCTCTTCATAGCGACTCCTTCCTGCTAAGAAAGCTTAAGCTTCGTATTTGCTTTCATCACTGCCACACATATCTGCGACAGTGTCGGTACTTCCTTCACCACGTCCATCCCCGCAAGNTTATCCAGATTATCAGNNAGNCAGATGCCTTCAAACCCATATGCGCTTTTGCTCATGGAAAAAAGAATTTCTTTAGCTGCCTCTGCATCCGCNGCTTCGCCTTTAACCATGATGTATTTTTCTTTCAAATCCTCAACAAANCCTTCTTCNACGATTTTGCCATGTTCCAAAATTATTGCGTAATCCGCCACATTTTCCATATCCGATATATTATGTGTTGAGAAAAAGACTGAGCGCTCTCCATTTCCCTGCTCAATATAATCACGTATCATATCGCAGAGTTTATCTCTCATTAACGGGTCTAGCGGTGATGCAGGCTCATCCAATATTAAAAGCTCTGTATCTCTTGCCCAGGCAGCAGCTAACATCAGTTTCATCCTATTTCCATCTGACAGACTTTTCACTTTCTTTATTACGCTTCTGTTTATTCCCAGCTCATCGCAAATTTCCCTGAACCTGTCCTGATGGAAATTTTCAAACAAAAGCTCACTGATTCCCTCCACCTGGCCGATGGTCCAGTGCGGAAGAAAATAACAGCCCGGTCCCGTATATCCGATACGCTCCTGCACACTGCTGTCTATGCCTTTTTCAGACTTTCCAAAATANGATANNTCNCCNTTAAAATCTAANCTGATACCGGCTAAAATATTAAGCAATGTCGTCTTACCTGCGCCGTTTTCTCCAATCAGGGCAGTCGAAAAACCTTTCGGTATCTGCAAGCGCGGAACTGATAATTCAAATCCTCTATACTTCTTTGTCAGGTTTTCTGCCTGTATTACATTCTTTATTTTTATTCCATTCATTTTCAAAAATCTCCTTTCTTAATTCACATCTACTCCATATCCAGCAACGCCTGCAAAGTCTGTATCAGTTCTTTATCCGCCATGCCTGCGATTTTTGCTGCCTGAATCGCTTCCAGCAACGAGTTCTCNACTCTGCGCAAATGCTGTTCCCTAAGCATTTCACTGTTCTGGGCATTAACATAGAAGCCTTTTCCCTGAACTGCCGTAGCAAGNCCCTCCGCTTCCAGCTGTTCATATGCCTTCATTGTGGTAATAACGCTNATTTTCAAATCCTTTGCCAACGCNCGTATAGATGGGAGATATTCTCCCTCTTTAATTCTNCCTTCCAGAATATCTGCCTTAAACTGCTCTGCAATCTGCTGGTATATCGGCACNCCGGAATTCTGCAATANTTTCAANGCTGCACCTCCGTTTCAACTGTTTATATGTTATATATACAGTATAATCAGTCAGATGTCAATATATTTTTTTATATAAGNGTTATATCTATTAGTTGNATCTATCAAATAATTTTTACAAGGTAGTTTACAAAATAAACAGTGATGGACTAGTTCGTGTTTTTGTGGTAAGATGGGTTGTGTTAAAATGTTAAGTCATTCAATAAACCGATGTTAGGGGGAGAAACAGAAAATGGCCGAATTTAAATATCAGTTCAAGGCAGTAAATGATTTGGAAAAAGTTAGCGGATCTAATATTATGAATATCATTGATGGTTTTCCATCTGATTACAGTGAACAGACCGTATTGATTTACGGCAAACTTAAAACGCTTTTCGGAGAGCCCTTATATGAGGAAAAGGATTTAGAGAATCAGTATACTTATTGTGTTGCCACAACAACGGAAGATGGCAGAGAAATTTTTCTGAATGCGTACTGTGGTCCTTCGGGACCTGCAATCGGCGGGCAGCATGATGAGGAAAGCAGAAAAGCAGCACATCAGTTATCTGAGCTGATTCAGCAGGCTGCACCTACAGATTATGATTATGTCGGATATTATTTGGATGGTCCCTGCCGTATACAACAGGGAATAAGAAATGGCGTTCCCTACTATGAAGAAGAAGGGCTGGATGATCTCTCGCAAGAGGAAATGGACAAGATATTCCGAGAGGTGATGGGACAGGAATAAGAAACTTTTTATTTTTATATTGCAAGTAGGGGGGTGAATTCACCCCCCTTATTCTTCCGCCCAAACCAGCGCACATTTAACTGCTTTTTTCCAGCCCTTTAATAATTCCGCACGCTGCCCATCCTCCATCGCAGCATCAAATCTTTTACCCAGCTTCCAATTGGCACAGATTTCTTCTTTATCCTTCCAATATCCGACAGCCAGCCCCGCCAGATAAGCAGCTCCCAATGCCGTTGTTTCAATACAGCTCGGTCTATACACGGAATGCCCTGCTATATCAGCCTGAAACTGCATCAGAAAATCATTAGCGCTTGCACCGCCGTCTACTTTCAAATCGTGCAGGGGTACGCCCGCGTCTTCCTGCATAGCTTTTATCACATCTACAGACTGATATGCGATAGACTCCAATGTTGCCCTGATAAAATGCTCCTTTTCACAACCTCTTGTAATTCCTACAATCGTACCTCTGGCATATGGATTCCAATAAGGCGCTCCCATTCCGGCAAAGGCAGGTACTACATATACTCCATTGGTATCAGACACTTTACTGGCATACCCTTCCGATTGGCCTGAATCCCTTATCATTCTCATGCTGTCACGCAGCCACTGAACTGCTGCACCTGCTACGAACACGCTTCCCTCTAACGCATATTCCACCTTCTCGCTTGTCCCGGCAGCTATCGTAGTCAGCAGTCCATGCCCTGAAGTAATCGCCGCATCTCCAGTATGCATTAACAGAAAACATCCCGTTCCGTATGTGTTTTTTACCTGTCCCGGCGTAAAGCAGCATTGTCCGAACAACGCCGCCTGTTGGTCGCCCGCTGCACCTGCAATCGGAATTTCTCCGCCCCAAACCCCTGCGTCTGTTTTTCCATAAACATAACCGGACGGCTTAACATCCGGAAGCATACTGCGTGGTATATTGAATAATTCCAGCAATTCTTCATCCCAGCAAAGCTCATGAATGTTAAAAAGCATGGTTCTGGACGCGTTCGTATAATCCGTTACGTGTACCGCACCCTTGGTCAGATTCCAGATGAGCCAACTGTCAACCGTTCCGAAAAGCAGCTCGCCGGCTTCCGCCTTCTGCCTTGCTCCTTCAACATGCTCCAAAATCCAGGCTATCTTGCTGGCGGAAAAATAAGCGTCGGGAATCAATCCGGTCTTCTTCCGAATTATATCCTCATAGCCTTTCTCTTTTAACTCATCTATTACTTCCGCAGTTCTTCTGCACTGCCATACGATTGCATTATAAACAGGTTGTCCTGTTGTTTTATCCCAGACAATAGTAGTCTCACGCTGGTTAGTAATACCAATGGCGGCAACGTCCTGTGCAGAAACACTCATATTCGCCATAGCCTCCGTTGCCACTGCAAGCTGAGACGCCCATATTTCTCTCGGATTGTGTTCCACCCAGCCCGGCTTCGGATAAATTTGCGTAAACTCCTTCTGCGCCATACTGCAAATATTGCCTTCCTTATCAAACAAAATACATCTTGAACTTGTCGTTCCCTGATCCAACGCCATAATATATTTCTGCATATACCCTCCATTCTGTGGAATACTTGTCCACATATCTATGTTATTATCAGTATATATTATATTTATTTTTCTGTTAAGACTCTTTTAATTTTTATTTGAATGTGATACACTACGCGAGATACGATAATAGTTTTACTAACAAATTACGAAACTTCATATTTCCAAAATGTAGTTGTACAATATATACAAAACATAAGCAGGTGCTCTGACGCCGTAGACCACTGAAAGT
>JAAUZS010000142.1 GCA_014804495.1 Lachnospiraceae bacterium | reverse complement strand
GCAAGCCAAAATTTGAAAATGTTTACATTATCTGACCTAAATCACATATGTCTCATTAAATCCGTAAACCATTTTTCCGCCTATTACAACTCAAACTCCAACGCTGCAAACGCATCTGCATTTTTTGACTTTATGCTCCGCTCATTCATCAAAAACGCCTTCATCTCCGTATGCCGCTCTCCCATATCAGATAGGACCGCATCAAAGTTCTCTTCGGTAATGCAGTCGTTGTCCAGTAAAAATTGATAATATCGTCTGTCATCTCCATGCTCTTCCAATACAACCTTCCACGTTTCTTCCGAGCTTTCGCCTTTTTTATGGGATTGCAGATAGGATAGCAGTATACTCCTGACAGAAGGCTGTAAACCAATGTCATAAATAAGTCTAAGCATCGAAAGCCTTACTTTAAACCGTCTTCTCTGCTCCACATAGTAATCCAGATTATTATCCTTACTGCCATAGTCCTCCTCGCCGCATAAAAGCATCTTAGAAAAGCCCTCTGTATCCTCCTGTTCCATCAAAGACAGCAGCCGTGCGTCCCACTGCTCCAGCCAGCTTCTGCTGCCTGCCGCAGATGGATCGAATAAATAAAATGCTTCCAGTTTATTCATCACCGCGGCAAGAAGATATGAAATCCCTTCTGTCTCTTTCTCTGTATCTGTATCTTTCTCTGTCTCAGACTCATCCTCATCTATTATAATCTGCCGCAGCTTAAAGCAGTCCTTCATTATTCCCTGTCCTATATCAAGCTTCTTTCGCGGCAGCGTAAGCGATTCCAGATTACTGCAAAAAGCAAATGCCCAATCCTGTATCTGTATTATACCCTCTGGTAAAACCAGTTTCTGCAGGCTCTTTGCACCTAAAAAAGCCTTTTTTCCAATGACAGCCACAGGCTTTTTTTCTACGCACTTCGGTATTGTCAGGCTGATATCCCTTCCATGGTACTCGGTCAATAAAACATAGCCTTCCTTAACCACATATTTCAAACTGCCACTCTCGGTATCTATTTCATGTATCTGCATCTTTTACTTAATAACCATGCCTTTCTTCCGGTCTTCAACATTCCGCCTGATAACAGCAACTCCATTTTATTCTATGCCCTTATGGCAGAGTTTTCCCTTATGGCAATTGCTCAGAACCTGAGCTTATTATAAATCCAGCTCCGCAATCTGCTGCATCAATATGTCTCCACGCTCAGATACCATCATCTCTTCATTATGTCTGTGATAATCTTCACAGCCATACATACTGATAAACTTCGCACTGTCCTTATTCACAGTGCATTCCGTCAAAAGAACGAGCATTTCATTACCGGAACCAAAGGTATCCTCCACGAATGTAAAAAGATAATGTAGCTTCTGACAAGTTTTCTCCGTCCCCTGCCTGTAAGAAGCTGCTTCACCATCATAGCATTCTTTCATAAACAGCATCGCCGCTTTTGCATCAGGCATATCGGCTATGCGAAGTTTGCCTGCACAATCGTTTAAAAAGCGTATTACATTCCGCTGTTTTCTTTTCTCCCTGTCGGATAAAGAGCCTGCCTTCTGCAAAGCCTCCATTCCTTTCTTCCTTCCATCTGCCTGTTTCTCAAGCATGGCAAGAATATCGGAAACAGTCTGACCGACGCTCTCCTGCCCTTCTGCCGTCAAACTGTTTTTCAGCGCTTTCATATGAATCAGAATATTACTGATATAGTCAAGTTCCTCCATATTTTCACGGATTTCATGCTGCACATAGTCAATCAGCATTCCCATCAGGGAAAGCCTTTCATCAAAATCGGCCTTTCTTGCTCTTTCTCCTGCCTTTGCTGACGGCTGTCCCATCAAGATATCCTTGATGCTGTAATCTTTTTTATACTTCTGATACAAATCATAATATGCACAAAATTCCTTAACAACCCGAGGATTTCTAATATACTGTTCAACAAGGGATTCTTCCACCTTCATTCCTTCCTCTTCGTAAAGCAGCATCATTGCAGATAAATCTTCCCAGCCTCTTGCCGTAATATAACTTTTTCCCTTGACCGTCGTTTCTACCAGATAAAAATCTTCCTTTTTCAAATCCAGATAATTCACTATAGCCGTATGCAGATTCTTTTCTTTCGCGTATTCTTTCCAAACCTCATAGTCTGCTTCCACTTCCAGAATCTTCATTCTATCCAGTGTGACAATATCGAATTCCCGTACAGACTTGTTATATTCAGGCGGATTCCCCGCAGTTACTATTACCCAGCCTTCCGGAACCTTATGCCGCCCGAAGGTCTTATACTGCAAAAATTGCAGCATGGAAGGAGCCAAAGTCTCCGACACACAGTTAATCTCATCAAGGAAAAGTATCCCTTCCCTGATGCCGCTTTCTCTCATCACATCATAAATGGAGGCAATTATTTCGCTCATGGTATATTCAGATACATCATAAGCAAGCCCTTCATACTCCTTATGCGCGATAAAAGGAAGCCCCAACGCAGACTGCCTTGTATGGTGCGTCATGGAATAAGAAACAATCGCAATACCAAGCTCCTGAGCGATTTGCTCCATAACAGCTGTCTTGCCTATACCGGGCGCACCCAATAGGAAAATAGGACGCTGTCTGACCACGGGAATCCTGTACTCTCCATCCTCATCCTTCTTTAAATATAACTTTACGGAATCCTTAATATATTCCTTCGCCTGTTTTATATTCACCCTTGAAACAATGCTCCTTTCTCAGCCTGCGGGTTTATGCCGATAAGCACAACCTTTCTCAGTTTTAGGAGTCGCTCCCTACACACTGTTCTTCACTTAACACGATTTTAATTGCCCACGGAGGCACTCTTAAAGATTCTCCATCATCGTTTAAAAACACAAACGCCGTATCAAAGTCCGGCATCTGTTCCGGATAGATTCCATAGCCATCCGTAAAATACAAAAGCCCCTTTAAATTGTCAAATTCGCCTTCACGGCGTAGTTTCTCTATATATTGAAAGACCGGCCTGAAATCAGTAGAACCAAACCCCCNAAGCTTTCCGCTTTCCATAAATAAATCAAAATCTTCCCTGCAGGTTATCTTCGTATCACTCTGTACTTCATTATCGCACTGAATGATGTGTACGTTAATCTTCTTAAAAAAATTTTCCCTATCCTGCATAATCTGATAAGTCCTGTTAAGAAATGCCTGTACCACTTCACCGCGGCATGATGCGGAAGTATCAATCGCAATCACAAAATCCCTGATTTTATTGGCGTCTTTGTATTCTAACGGCTCTATAAGCGGCATATTGCCATAGTGTGATAATCCATAAGTATAATAAATATAGTCAAATTCATCATCATTTACCTGAACAGTCTCTCCCATGACCATGAAACGTTTAAGGAAATCTCCATAGTCGTATCTTTCCTTGGTGGCTTCCTTTAAATTCTCTTCCATGCTCTGCGCATTATTTTTATCCTTGGAAAAACTCTTTAGGTCTGCTTTTATCCGCTCGCTTACCTTGCGCCATTCTTCCTGCGAAAGTTCAAGTTCTTCCTTCCTGTCCCAATATATATGCGTATCATAATGGCACAGCTTTCTCCATTCCNTCACAGCCTTGTTCGACGGCGGCTCTATTCGGAAATGACGGTATATCTTCTCCGCAGTCAGACCCCCNGCCTGTTTTCTTAAAATATCCAGTCTGCTTTGCAGCTCCGAATCCGTCTGCAGCACGGAAAGATGCAGATTCATCTCTANAATCGTATTTTCCACCGCAATATCAGANGCNANNTCCCAATACTCCCTTTCCAGCTTATCAGTCTGAAAGCTATGATAAAAAATGCAGTGCAAAAGTACATGCAGGTAGAGCCTTACCATATAGTNCGGCTCCTCCCTGTATCTGGCAAGCAAAAGCGCAGGGTCATAATAAAGTGTCGCTCCGTCGAAAGCAAAATCACCCATACCGACACGTTCNTCCAACGACAGTTTAGATAACGCCACATCCAGAAAACGCATATTAATTAAGATGCCGTCATGCGCTAATTTAATGATTTCGCGGGCAAGTGCGGATATACGTGCTTTTATATCAACACCCTCTTTTAAATCTGCTGCCACGATGTCCCCCTTANATAACTTTCTAACTAATTATTCCTTTCNGAAACTATACTCAATAACCGGAACTTAGCCAAAATAAACAAAATAANGTGCGATTTCGCTTGCGGTGAGCACCTTATTTTGTTTATTTTGGCTAAGTTCGTCACTTTCGNTAACAGTTTATTTCAGCAAAACGGATTATACATCTTTTCATGCCCGATATCCGTCACATCCCCATGACCCGGATATACTTTGACATCATCCGGAAGAATGAGCAATTTCTCCCTGATGGAACGGGTCAG
The DNA here is from genome assembly GCA_014804495.1 of Lachnospiraceae bacterium. Taxonomy (GTDB): domain Bacteria; phylum Bacillota; class Clostridia; order Lachnospirales; family Lachnospiraceae; genus UBA3282. The sequence continues at coordinate 72,971 of JAAUZS010000142.1, read as the reverse complement.
TTCTCCCATGCTGCCGGTTGGCAAATCCGTTCTTCCGACCGATTCCTGAAACAGGGTATCGCCGCTTACCAATATACCGTCGTCTTCAAAATAATAGCAGCAGCTTCCAATCGTATGTCCCGGCGTCGCAATCAGCTTACAGGTCATATCCGCAATAGTGATTTCTTCCCCATCCTTTANATATCTGTCCGGAACCACCGTATANGCCCTTCCTGCCCGCGCAGACATATTAACGGCCGCATCCTCACANAATACCTTTTCTTCCTCATANGCATAAATNGGCGCGCNCGAAAGCTCCCGCAGTTTATTTGTCCCCCATATATGGTCAAAATGTCCATGCGTAAGCAGAATTCCGGCTATTCGAAAACCTTTTCCATTAAGCGTCTCATATATATANTCNCCNTTNTCNGCCGGNTCNAANAANATTACATCCTTCGTTCCTTCNTTATATACAAANTAACAATTNGTCTGGCAGACNCCAAGCNTCANCCTGCCTATCTTTAAGTCCGACATATAATAAAAATGCTCCTTTCTCTTTATGCAATATATAGGTAATTGCAAAACTCACTTTTTCAAACCGTCCGTTGTACAATATATACAAATCAACGCAGGCACGCTTTCGCTGCATTGCCGCCAGTAGCGGTACTAAGCTCGAAAAGACCTCGCTAAGTACCGACGACGNCAGAGCACCTGCTTTTGTTTTGTATATATTGCACAACTACATATCACAAAACAGTAGTTTCGCAGTTGGCTATATGCAATATATAGACACTTGCTAAGCTTTCCTTCAGTAACCAGAACTTAGACAACATAAACAAAATAAGGCGCGATTACGCTTGCGACGAGCGCCGTTTTTGTTTATGCTGTCTAAGTTCGTGAACTTCTGAAAATTCAGCTCGTCGTTCTCTCTATATCCAGTACACTCTCTATCGTGCGGATTTTATCAATTATACGATCCAACTCATTCCTGCTCTTTATTTCGAAACTGACAGACATAGTAGCGGTTCCTTTTTTGCTAACTCTTGTATTAAGTGACAAGATATCTATATCTTTCTCAGTCAATGCCTTAGAAATATCTGCAAGCAAGCCATTTCGGTTGTTGGCAAAGATAGTGATTTCTGCCGTATACTTCTCATCGCCCTCACTCTCTCCGTTACTCTGCCACTCTGCATCAATCAACCTTACACGGTCAATTTCCGGAAGATTCATAATATTGATACAATCGGTACGATGAATGGAAATCCCTCGTCCTCTTGTCACAAAACCAACGATTTCATCCCCCGGTACAGGGCTGCAGCATTTGGAGAATCTTACTGCTACGTCATGAATGCCCCTTACGACGATACCGCTGGAACTCTTTTTGTCGCGAAGGCGGCTGAACTGTGCATTTTCCTGTATTTCAGCCAATACGTCTTCATTAGACATCACTTTCCGGTGGTCGCTGTCATATAATTCCTGCATCCGGTTGACAATCTGACCTTCTTTAAGCCCGCCATGCCCTACGGCAGCAAGCACCGAATCCCAATCCTGAAAACCGTACTTTTGCATAACCGATTCTTCATACTTGGAAATCAGAATATCCTGTGTATTAATACCTTTTGCCTTACAGTAATTCTGAATCAGTTCTCTGCCTTTTACTATATTATCTTCTTTAAGCTGATGCTTGAACCACTGATTTATCTTGTTTTTTGCCTGTGTGCTTTTCACCACATTCAGCCAGTCACGACTCGGTCCCTTGGAATTCTGGGAAGTCATGATTTCTATCTGGTCGCCGTTTTTAATCTCATAATCAATCGTGACCAGTTTGCCGTTTACTCTCGCACCGATCATCGTATTACCAACTGCACTGTGAATACTATAGGCAAAATCAATAGGTGTGCAGCCGGCCGGAAGATTCTTGACATCTCCGGTAGGCGTAAAGCAATATACCTGATCGGAAAAAAGATTAAGGTCGCTCTTCAAAAGCTGCATGAATTCCTTGTTATCTTCCTCTGTCTGCTGCCATTCCAAAATCTGACGCAGCCAGACCAGTTTCTCCTCTTCCTGTGTTTCCACCTTTTTTCCGTCAGATTCCCGTTTATATTTCCAATGGGCGGCAATACCATACTCAGCCGCTTTATGCATTTCATAGGTACGGATCTGTATTTCAAAAGGAATCCCACTCGTTCCAATCAAAGTTGTATGCAAAGACTGATACATATTGGCCTTTGGCATCGCAATATAGTCCTTAAAACGCTCCGGAATCGGCTTATACATCTCGTGGATAACACCAAGCGCTGCATAACAGTCCTTTACAGAGTCCACGATTATCCTGACCGCGAACAAATCATATATCTGGTCAATCGTCTTATTCTGATTTACCATCTTTTTATATATACTGAAAAAATGCTTGATGCGGCCGTCAATCTGTGCTTTAATTCCCGCATGCTCGATATGTTCACTGACTTCATCCACGATTGCCTGAATATATTTCTCACGTACACTCTTACGGATTGCAATCTTATCCACCAAATCGTAATAAGCCTCAGGCTCCAGATATTTCAAAGAAAGGTCATCCAGCTCCACCTTGATTTTAGATATGCCAAGTCTGTGCGCTATAGGAGAATAAATATCCAGTGTCTCCCTTGCGACTTCCTGCTGTTTCTCCGGCTTTCTGTACTTCAATGTACGCATATTATGCAGTCTGTCGGCAAGCTTAATCAAAATTACCCTTATATCCTTCGCCATGGCAAGGAACATCTTACGCAGGTTCTCCGCCTGCCTTTCAAGCTTCTCTGTATCCTTGTCGTTAATGCCATGGAAATTCAATTTATCCAGTTTAGTAACGCCGTCTACCAAAAGCGCCACATCTGCACCGAATCTTTCTGCAATTTCTTCATCCGTTATAGGGGTATCCTCTACTACGTCATGCAACAGCCCGGCAACAATTGTTTCCTTATCAAGTTCCAAATCCGCCAGAATGATAGCAACACATAACGGATGAATAATATACGGCTCGCCGGATTTGCGAACCTGCTCTTTATGTGCTTCATATGCCAGATTATAAGCCTTCTCAATCAATGATATGTCGTCCGACGGGTGATATTTACGCACGCGTGTGATAAGCTCCTGATATAATGTTTCGGGAGTTTGAAATTCCTCTATCGATTCAATTCTTCCATCATCAATAACTACTTCTCTTTTTTCTTCTTCTGCCATATAAATCACCCGGTCACTTTATCTTTGTCCTAATTATAATGTATTATAATATTAAATGTTATGTAAGTCAAAATATTCTTTCTATAATTATGTAAATTCGCCTGTTTTTCGGACATTTTCGCTTATCCTGTCCACAACAGACCCAATTTCAGATACAATGCAAAACCGCCACTCCCACAAATCAGGAGCAGCGGTCCATCATTCAATCATACTCTTATATCTTCAATAGTCCGCAAGAAATTGCCCCGCAATTTCTTGCAGCTTTATTTGCGAAGCAAATTAAGCTTTTACATCATCCCGCCCATTCCGGCGCCGCCCGCAGGCATTGCAGGTTCAGCTTCTTTGATGTTAGCGACTACGGATTCTGTTGTCAAAAGTGTAGAAGCAACGCTTGTCGCATTCTGAAGAGCGCTCCTTGAAACTTTAGCAGGATCAAGGATTCCAGCCTCAACCATATCAACATATTCTTCTTTTAATGCATCAAATCCGATTCCGATATTGGATTCTCTTACCTTGTTAATGATGACTGAGCCTTCCAGACCTGCATTAGCTACAATGTGGTACAAAGGAGATTCAAGTGCCTTTAATACAATCTGCGCTCCTGTCTTTTCGTCACCTTCCAAGGTATCAGCAAATTTTGCAACCTCTTTGGATGCATGGATATATGCAGAACCGCCGCCTGCGATAATACCCTCTTCTACTGCTGCCCTTGTAGCTGCCAGAGCATCCTCTAAGCGAAGCTTAGCTTCCTTCATTTCTGTTTCTGTTGCTGCACCGACACGGATTACCGCAACGCCGCCTGCTAATTTAGCAAGACGCTCCTGTAATTTTTCCCTGTCGAAGTCAGACGTGGTCTCTTCAATCTGTTTCTTAATCTGTGAAATTCTTGCCTGAATAGCTTCTTTATCGCCTTCACCGTCAACGATAACCGTATTCTCTTTCTGAACCTTTACGGATTTCGCATGTCCAAGCTGATCCATAGTAGCATCCTTAAGCTCCAGTCCAAGTTCAGAACTGATTACCTGACCGCCTGTTAAGATAGCGATATCTTCTAACATTGCCTTTCTTCTGTCGCCGTATCCCGGCGCCTTAACAGCAACTACATTGAATGTGCCGCGAAGCTTGTTGACGATCAAAGTCGTCAGTGCTTCACCTTCCACATCTTCTGCAATAATCAGCAGTTTAGCTCCTGACTGTACAATCTGCTCCAGAATAGGCAGAATTTCCTGAATATTGGAAATCTTCTTATCTGTAATAAGAATATATGGATTCTCCAGAGTAGCTTCCATCTTATCCATATCTGTTGCCATATATGCTGAGATATATCCTCTGTCAAACTGCATACCTTCTACCAGATCAAGCTCTGTTAACATTGTCTTGCTCTCTTCGATTGTGATAACGCCGTCGCCGGAAACCTTTTCCATAGCGTCTGCTACCAGCTTACCTACTTCTTCATCGCCTGAAGAAACAGCAGCAACTCTTGCGATATGCTCTTTTCCGTTTACCTTAGAGCTCATTTTGGCAATTGCATCTACAGCAACATCAGTTGCTTTCTTCATTCCTTTTCTTAAGATAATCGGATTAGCGCCTGCTGCCAGGTTCTTAATTCCCGCATTTACCATAGCCTGTGCCAGAACGGTTGCTGTTGTAGTACCGTCGCCGGCCACATCATTGGTCTTGGTAGCTACTTCTTTTACAAGCTGCGCACCCATATTCTCAAATGCGTCTTCTAACTCAATTTCTTTTGCAATGGTAACACCGTCATTAGTAATAAGCGGTGCGCCATAAGATTTATCTAAAACAACGTTTCTTCCCTTAGGTCCGAGGGTTACTCTCACTGTATCTGCTAACTTATTTACGCCTGATTCCAAAGCAGCTCTTGCTTCTGCTCCATATTTAATTTCTTTAGCCATGATTCATTGCCTCCTAATTTTCGTTTACATTTAATATAACTGCATATTACTCAGAAAGAACAGCCAGAATATCATTCTGTCTTACAATAATGTACTCTTCTTCATCAACCTTTACTTCTGTTCCTGAATACTTGGAATAGATAACCTGCTGGCCTTCCTTTACTTCCATTTTTACTTCTTTTCCGTCAACAACACCGCCGGGGCCTACTGCAATAACTTCCGCCTGCTGCGGCTTCTCTTTGCTCTGTCCGGGAAGAACGATGCCGGATTTAGTTGTTTCTTCAGCTACTAACTGTTTCAATACGACTCTGTCGCCTAATGGTACTAATTTCATATTTTTGCCTCCTTATATGATAACCTTTTCTTCTCGCAGCTGTCTTTATGTCAGTGCAACTGTCATTTTATCTGTTTGTTAGCACTCATTTGAGTTGAGTGCTAATCATTAAACATATATTAATTTCATAGCATTTTCTTTGCAACTGTAACCAGAAGCATATTTTGCCATGTTTACTCACTTTTTCTTATGCTTTCTCTGTTTTACTCTCGTTTTCTTATTATTTCCCAAAAAGTGGGATTTAATACTTTTTTTATAATTGTACGACTTTTAGTATTTTAGACATATGAATACTTATTTTTTCTTTTCCAGACGTTCACGATATCCCGGGGCATTCTTGATTTCAAGCTTGTTATTGAACATCTCATATTCGGCGTCCGGAAGCACGTCTGCTATCTTATTTTCAACATTTGTCTTATATACAATACCACAGGCTACGGAAGGTGCAATAATATCATCTTCATATGCTATGCAGGCCTCCTGCACTCTGCGACAGTAATCCTCGGCTTCGCCATCCTCCGCCATCGGAATTAAAATAATGAATACGTCGCCATCTACACGTCCGATCACATAATCCGGCTTAGCTTCTTCTTTCAGAATGCCTGCAATAGTTTTAATAAGACGGTCGCTTTCCTCGTCACCGTAATGGTCATTGACATATTTCCAGTCATTGATGTTGGCATTAATTACAGCTATCGGAATAACTCCTGAGCGGTCAATCACATTCATGCGCTCCTCAAAATAGAACTTATGATACACGCCTGTCAGCACATCCTCATTTTGACAGGCAGCTGCCTGCGTATGCCGCTCTTCCAGCTTTTCTTCAAGCTCATCCATATAAATAGCGGATTCTCTATGCAAATATGCCTCTTCACCTAAATAAGAAAGCATGATGACCGTTACGTCAAGCATTCTCTCTACATCCTGTAACCTATCCTCTTCTACGCCTGTCGTCTTGGCATACAGATGCGCCACTGTCCTGTTATAAATACGTACCTTTCTTCCCGGCTCACCCACGACATCAGGCACAAACCCCGCAAAATTGCCAACGGAAACAATCTTTTCCCCATGTCTGTCCGTCAACAAAAGTTCTGCTCCGGTCACCGCCGCAAGCGCTTTTAAATGTGTCGTTAAAGAGCCGACCGGATAAAGATTATCCATTGCATAGTTTCTAATATTCTCGTTAATTCTCTTTTCAAAAGGAACTTCCTTATACTCCATTTCGAATACCTCGCTCACCCCGTTAATTCTGACACTAATATGCTTTCAGTATACCTTTTTTACATATATTTGTCTAGGTTGGTTCTTTATACCATTTCAAATCATTTGCTGATATTGTCACATAGTTATCTTCTCCGTCTCCAACCCGCAGTATTACATTCCTTATTCCGGCCTGAATAATCATTCTGGCACAAAGCGGACAGGGTTTTGCCTTATGCACGGAACAATCTTCCGGATTGATGCTTGTCAGATATAAATCTGCTCCCATAGTCTGCTCCCTCGAACAATTCAATAATGCATTGGCTTCAGCATGGATGGCACGGCATATCTCGTACCCTTCTCCCTGATGCATATTTAGAGGAATCCGCGGACATACACCGATATCGCAGCAGTTTTCAAAGCCTCTTGGTGAGCCGTTATAACCTGTTGAAATAACAGCATCATCTTTTACTATTACAGCACCGTATTTGCGCTTAATACAAGTGCTTCTGTATGCAAAAGTCTCTGCACAGTTTAAGTAAGTATCACATTTTGATATTCTTCCGTTCGCCTTAGGTATTACCATAAAAACCTCCACATTACAGTTAAAAACTTCTTAATTTGTCGCTTCCGTCATCTACCGTATTCTCAATGGATTTGATTGTAACATCATATCCGTAACTGTCATTGACCGTAACATGCACTCTGTCACCAACCTTATGCCCCATAAGAGCACTCCCAAGCGGAGATTCCGTNCTGATAAGNCCTTCCAGCGANTTACCGCGGACNGTTGTTACAAGCTTATATTTTTCAGTTGTGCCGTCTTCTTCAAAATAAACCTCAACCGTATTATTCATTCCGACCTCATCCTCGGCGGACTCNTCTGAAACTATAACCGCTGTCTTNATCATCCTCTCAAGATAGCGGATTCTGCTNTCATTCTGGTTCTTTACTTTTTTCGCGGCATGATATTCAAAATTTTCACTTAAATCTCCGTGAGCTCTGGCTGATTTCACATCCTCNAGAGCTTCCNTGCGCACCACNAGTTTACGGTACTCAATCTCTTCCTGCATTTTCTCAATATCCTGCTTCGTTAANTCATTATTCATACCAATAACTATGCCTTTCTCTCANCCTGCAAACTTTGGGCCGCAGGCACAAATTTGCGATTGAAAAATCTTTGATTTTTCANTCTATACCCTTGCTCCTTACTTTACCTGTGAAAAATNTATTTTTCACATTANCACAGGGGACACTTCCGTATGGAAATGTCCCCCGCGTCTTTTTAATCCTTTTTATACCGTCTGGAACTTTCCGATATAAACAGGGAATGTATCTGTTCCCTTCATTTCTTTTCCGGCCGAAATCTTTACATTCTTGTCTGTAACAAGATATTCAATCTCTGCTCCTGCCTCTACCTCTGTGCCCTGCATCAGAACACANTTCTTCACTTTNGCGCCTTTTGCAATCTTCACNCCACGGAACAGAATNCTGTTCTCTACCTCGCCTTCAATTACACAGCCATCGGCAGCCATTACTTCCTGNACCTTTGCTCCTTCAATATATCTGGTCGGGTCTCCGCCGTGAAGCTTCGTATAAATCGGCGCACCGGAGAACAAAGCATCCAGATTATAATCATCCAGCAGCTTCATGTTTTCATCAAAATAGCTCTTCATATCACTGATACGCGCCACATATCCGTCATACTTATAAGCNTGNACATCCAGTTTGTTAAGCATCGGCAAAAGCACATCCCTTTCAAAGTAATGCTGCCCACGCACAAATGCCGTATTAATCATATCAATCANCAGNTCNCGCTCAATCACATAAATATTCATAGAGAAGTTCTGAACTCCTGCTTCCTGTGGATTAACATAAATTTTGGTTATTCTTCCATCCTCTATGGCAAAAGTATAATAATAGCACTTATCATCCAATTGAGCCGTCACGAAACCTTTGGGCAGTTCCTGCTCATTATATGCAATCGTAACATCCGCACCGCTTTCAATATGTGCCTGAATCATTGCCTTGAAATCAAAATTAACCGCAATATTGGTATCCGTCATTATTACATATTTTTCCTTCTGGTCTTTNAGGAAATTNNAAATACCTGCCAACGCNTCAACACGTCCNATATAAGGNTTGGAAGTCTTNTCTGCAAANGGNGGGAATATATTAAGNCCGCCATTNTTACGCACCAAATCCCATTCACGTCCGGAACCCAGATGATCCATCAGCGAATGATAATTATTATTTACCATAATTGAGACATTTCCTATATCACAGTGCGTCATGCTGGATAAAATGAAATCTATCATACGATAACGGCTGGCGAAGGGAATGGATGCCATCAAACGCACATTAACAAGCTCCGGAACCAATGCATCATAACTATTTGGAAAAATAATGCCAAGAGCGCTCATATTTGAATTCAGCATACTTCTTCACCGCCTTTCACATCTTTATTTACCATGGCTTTCGGACCGATTACGGCATTATCACCGATAGTAATGCCTGCACCTATTGTCGCAACATCATTGCTCTCGCCGGTTGGCATTGCTCCGACTACCGCATTCTCGCCGATTGTCACATTTTCCGCTACTATACAGTGCCGCACAACAGCGCCCGCTTTAACCACAGTATTTCCCATCACAACCGCATCTTCAATCAACGCGCCTTTTTCTACCCTGACGCCTTCAAACAAAATCGAATGCCTTACCGTACCTTTTATCCGGCAGCCGTCTGTGACCATGGAGTTCTCCACCACTGCGTCTGCGCTGACCTTTTGACCGGGCAAAGCGCTCTTGCGGCTGTAAATCTTCCAGTCTTCATCAAACAGGTTGATTCCGCTATGTTCCGGATCCAGAACCTCCATATTCGCTTCCCATAGAGACGAAATAGTTCCTACATCCTTCCAATATCCGCTGAAATGATAAGCATACATTCTGCGATTATCCCTGAGCAGATTCGGAATTATATTATTACCGAAATCATTCTCTGAATTCGGGTCTGCTTCATCTTCCTCCAGATAGCTCTTTAAGATATCCCAGTTAAAAATGTATATACCCATAGAAGCAAGGTTTGACTTAGGCTGCTTGGGTTTCTCCTGAAATTCCGTAATCCTGTCATCTTCATCCGCAACCATCAGGCCGAAACGTGAAGCTTCCTCCCACGGAACCTCCATAACGGCTACACTGAACTCTGCGTTCTTTTCCTTGTGGAACCGGAGAAAATCACTGTAATCCTGCTTACATATCTGGTCTCCCGAAAGAATTATTACATACTCCGGATCATATCTCTCGATAAACGAAAGATTCTGGTAAATTGCATTCGCCGTTCCTTTATACCAGTCTGACTTGTCAGCCTTCTGATAAGGCGGAAGAACGCGTACACCCCCATACAGACGGTCCAAATCCCACGGCTGTCCGTTGCCAATGTACTCATTCAGCACAAGAGGCTGATACTGAGTCAAAATACCTACCGTATCAATTCCAGAATTCACGCAGTTAGACAGCGGGAAATCTATGATACGATATTTTCCGCCAAACGGAACTGCCGGTTTCGCAAGCTTCTCTGTCAGTGCATACAAGCGGGAACCTTGTCCGCCTGCAAGAAGCATTGCTATCATTTCCTTTGCCATATTGCTACCCTCCTATTATATTTTGAGAAAATTTTGATTGCCGTACCTTCTCTTTTTATTCTGTTTATATCGGCATCGTTTATATATATATTGTACCACGGAAGTATTTTCCATGTAAAGGAAGAAGTGTGTCTGATTTACATTTGTATGATTTACATTTGATTTGAACGGACGAAGGCGGCTGCGTAGATTGGGCGGGCTGACTAATGTTTGAATAGGAATTTTCTAATGCGGTGCTCTACTAAACATCTGACGTACGGGGCGGCGCGAAATCGGAATCCATTCCTCAATCGCGCCTAAATCCGCATCCGTGCGGATTTCCCCTGGGATTCCGGCACCGCATAAGAAAATGTCACTATTCTGCACAATAGGCAGCCCGCCCAATCTACGCAGCTGCCTTCTAGCTTATATATATATCAAATAAAATTATGGAAAAACTTGGCATATTACAAATAAGGATTAGGTAAACTTCATGGATTTTTGTGTGCATATGTGATAAGATTAAAACATGTTAAAACACACTTGAAGCCATACAAGAAAGAGGAAAAATAATGGGTGTTATAGAAATCGATGCCGGTACACAAATAGAAAAATGCGAATATATAGGCGAAGACTTTGATACATGTATTGTCAGTTCCGATGATATAGATTTATCTAAGGAAGGCTTTGTGCTCAAACGACGTGATTATAAACATGTGAACAGCACTATTGAGAAAAATTCCATACATGATGACCTACCGATACTTAACTCTCAATATAGTATGGACATAGTTAATAAAAAATGCAAACTTGTAAAAAAAGAAGATGTTATCAGACACTATGACGATTGGAATAACACCCGTTCTTATTTTTACGGAATGGAGTGTACATATAAAGAGATGAATGGTTTCATTCGTATAGAACCATTCAGATCCATATTGCCGCACGAATGCATGAATAAATTCACATATGAAGAATTTCTTATAGACCGCGGAGATCAATATCCGCCAATAAAGTCCCATCGTTATTACATTGACATTTCTTATGATGATGTAAGATTTCAAAGAGATGTGGTCACAACAAAAAACCATAGAGATTATGTAGTTGATTCTTATGGAATAACAAAAGAAATGAGCGAGGAAAAAAGAAAGCAATTGCTCGTCGAATATCTTATTAAAAAAATAGACAAACGGGGATCTGATGGTTTTAGACCATTGCTCTTAGGAAATTACGGTTATAGAGTTCCCGACAAATTGTATTCAACAAATTTAGACTTGGTTTTTGATATAGTCATACCGCGTGCATATGAATTATGTTCAACAGGTGATTATTCACGCAGCAATTTTCTTAGAGATCTGATTAACGGCATTGTAAACAGCCACTGGCTTCTTAATAAGGGCCAATTTACATCCGACAAGCTCTGGATTGAGGATGGAAAACTTGTTTATCCAAGTGAAGATTACGCATATTTTATGAACATACAGCTTCACTTAAAACTGATGGACAAACTTAAAAAACGAGAGTATCCGTATACCTTGCTGGATGTTAAAAATGTTTATCATTGGCTGGCTTGTGACTATGACAAGTACATTACAAGACATATTCCGGTTTACTGGAATAATAAAATCGTTTGTGGTGATCTTGGCGATTATGTAAAAAAAGCAAAGAAGAAATTGAAATACTTTAAACGGTTCGGCTGAATTTTAATATTGCTTAACCAAGGCATCACACTATTGAAGCGGTCTTTCGGTCAAAGGGAGTAAATAATCATGAGAACAGAAAAAGAAATGCATGACCTTATCTTAGGTATTGCCAAAAATGATGTCAGGGTTAAAGCCGTGTATATGAACGGTTCAAGAACAAATGATAATGTTCCGAATGATATTTTTCAGGACTACGATATTGTTTATGTTGTGGATGACACCAAAAGTTTTATAGAAGACAAAGACTGGATTAATCTTTTCGGAGAAATACTTTACATGCAGTATCCTGATGAAAGTCCATATTTCCCAAGTGATAAGGAAAATTCGTATGGTTATCTGATGCAGTTTGCAGACGGAACCAGAATTGACTTAACTGTACAGTCTGTAAATTACGCATTACAGCATATTCATGACGACAAGCTCTGTAAGATTTTGCTGGATAAAGAAAAAATATTGCCCGAAATAGAAGCGTCAACCGATTGCCGGTATTGGGTTAAAAAGCCTACGAAAGAACAATATCTGGCAGTTTGCAATGAATTTTGGTGGTGTACAAACAATATAGCCAAAGGATTATGGCGAGGAGAATTTCCTTATGTGCAGGATATGACTAATTATCATGTAAGGACTCAGCTTGTTACTATGTTGAATTGGAAAGTCGGGATTTTAACAGACTGGTCAGTAAGCACCGGAAAATCATCAAAATACTTGTATAAGTGGCTTTCAGAGAGCGAATGGAAAATGTTTTTGTCAACTTATTTTGATTGCAATATTGATAATGCATGGAAGTCTGTTTTTGGTATGTGTGAATTATTTGAGATTGTATCAAAGTACGTTGGAGAGAAATTTGGATGGGAATATAATGAAAAAGAGGGCAAAGCCGCCTTGTCCTTCTTAGAATATGTACATAAACTATCAGAAAACAAATGAATGCGTGTTTAACAATAAAAGCAGTTCTGCATAATTAGTCAATTGCAAAACTCACTTTTCAAACGGTCCGTTGTACAATATATACAAATCAACGCAGGCACGCTTCCGCTGCATTGCCGCTCGTAGCGGTAGTAAGCTCGAAAAAACCTCGCTAACTACCGACGGCGGCAGAGCACCTGCTTTTGTTTTGTATATATTGCACAACTACATATCGAAAATAGGTAGTTTTGCAATTGGCTATTTCTGCATAATAAATGAAAGGAAAAAGAATGAGTATTATAGAAATCGATACCGGCGAAAAACTAGAAAAGTTCGAATATATCGGTGAAGACATTGATACATGCATTGTCAGTTCTGATGATATTGATTTATCTAAGGAAGGCTTTGTCCTCAAACAAAAAGTATCTACAAGCAAAGTCGTTGAAAGAGAATTTAATCCAAACGATATTGACTGGTTCGGCACTAAATCTGACAGCAACGCTGTTGAAGATAAATCCAAAGGCGATACCTTGCCTTTGATAAGCGTCGAATATGATTCCAACATTGTTGAGAAAAAATGCAAACTTGTAAAGAAAGAAGATGTTATACGATATTATGACAATTGGAATAAACCTCGTCCATATTTTTGTGGAATAAGTTGTGGATATAAAGAGATGGATGGTTTCATTCGTATAGAACCATTTAAATCTGATATGCCGCAAGAACGCTTGAGTGAGTTCACATATGGAGAATATCTCTTTGATCGCGGAAGCGAGTACCCGCCAGCAGAGCTCGATCGTTATTACAAGGATATTTCTTATGATGATGTAAGATTTCAAAGGGATACCGTTACAAAATACCATAACGAATATACCGTCAATCTTCATGGAATAACGAAAGACATGAACGAAGAAGAAAAAAAGCAATTAACCATAGAATATCTTATTAAAAATATAAGTGCAATAAAGGAACATAGTCATTTTGGATCAGGTTATGATACGCTAAGTGCATTACTCCTGGGAAGTTATGGTTATAAAATTCCCGATAAATTATATGCAACAGATTTAGACTCAGTTTTTGATTTAGTACTGCCGCGCGTATATGAAATATATTCAGCACGCTATCCAGAGGCAAGCAGTCAATTCTTAACTACTCTTATTAGAATAATGATGCATGAGTCTTGGCGACTTAAGAAAAAAGACCTCTTCACGTCCGATATGTTCTGGATCGAGGATGGAAAAATCGTTTATCCAAGTGAAGATTATGCATTTTTTATGAACATACAGCTTCATTTAAGGCTAATAAATAAACATAAAAATCAAGAATATCCGTATAATTTGATTAATCGGATGGACCGGTGGGAGCTTAGATCAGATTATTATGATCTGAAGCGCCAATGCGGCGAATATCTTACAAAACATAATCCGGTTTATTGGAATAATAAAGTCGTTTGCGACGATCTTGGCGATTTTGTAAAAAATGCAATGAAGGAACTGATTTATTTCAAACATGTTCAATAATTTATTTAAATATTTAGTTAATCCGGATTTAATGGTTTTTTGAAAGAATATGTATTAAAATAAAGTCATTACGAAATTTGATAAATTGATATTTTGGAGGTATCTGAAAATGAATAACATCTGGTCCGAAAACATTCAGGGTATAAAGACCCTGTACTTAAGCAGAAAGCTTAGATTTGATGATTTTTTCCGTGAACAATATGAAGAGTTATTCTCATTAGACAAGAGCAAAAAACTTAAAATACTGGAAATAGGCTGCGGTCCCGGCGCTTTGGCAGAGTCATTACATAGATGGTATCCAAATGCAGAAATTGTTGCAATCGACCNGGACAGTAATTTTATCAAATATGCAAAAGAAAATATACCAGGCGTGAATTTTATAGAAGGGGACGCTACAGCATTACCATTTGAGGCAGATACTTTTGATGTGACTATTTCCAATACTGTCTGCGAGCATATTGAACCTACGATTTTTTATGCGGAACAGAGAAGGGTATTAAAAGATAATGGCGTGTGTCTGGTGTTATCACAAAGAAAAGGTGTTAAGCAGCTTGCNGAATGCCTTAAAATGACAGAGGTCGAAAAGGAATTTTGGGATGGCATTACGGACGAAGANAATATCCTTGAAAAATATGCTGTTGGAAAATACAGTATGACTGAGCGGGAATTACCCGTGGCAATGGGAAAAAATGGATTCGTAAATGTTTCCACAGGATATGCAGTAATTGATTTAACACCGGATAATCCTAAATACACATCTCAAATGGCAGAGGCTATGATAAACGCAGAGCGGGATTCAGATATCGAAGCGGTTCAATCGACAAAATCAGATGAAGCAAATAGAATCATCGATGTAATAAATGAGAAATATGATTCCCGAATAGAATTGTATAGAAAAGGCGATAAACAATGGGACACAAACACGTTAATAACAATGNTTATTCGNGGAATTAATAAGCGGAATTAATAAGCAGAATCAATTATAAGAATACAACCAATAAAAATAATACGAATGGGATATTGAGGTACGTTGTGTGAAAAAGAAACTTTGCTTTATATTGACAGAGATTATTATAATGATGCTATTAGCTTGTTCATGCTCTTCCGAACAGAAAACGGAAAATATAACNGATAATACGACTGATAATTCATTAGTAACTGTTTCACAGGAACAACCTGATGTTGAAGCAGATGATACCGAAACANATAANANCGAAACACATGACACTGAAACAGATGACATTGAAACAGTTGACATTGAAACAATTGACATAGAAACAATTGATGACTCAGATTCAATAATATCTCCTGATTTGAATCACAACNGTATANCCGAGGAGATACGCTTAATAGACGCTGACAACAGTGAGCAGGGACAGTGGCTGGAAATCTGGGAAAACGATGAACAGATTGTTTCCAGATACTGCTATTGTACAGATTCGGAACAAGTTGTCATATTCNTATGTACCATAGATGGGGAAGACTATCTCCTACGTTATT
Organism: Lachnospiraceae bacterium; assembly: GCA_014804495.1. GTDB lineage: Bacteria > Bacillota > Clostridia > Lachnospirales > Lachnospiraceae > UBA3282. Next base: position 57,078 of record JAAUZS010000142.1, on the reverse strand, counting down.
ACACAAAGATGTATCAAGGNGTCTGTATATACAGATATGAGCTTTTCNACCTNACAAACAACAAGGAGAATATGATACAGAGAAATTGGGTCTATTTCGATATAAACTTTGGCTCTCCNCTTCACGAAGATTTTGATCCGGAGACCATCGCAGCCTTTATTGATGAGATTAACGAGCTACTCTCCAACGGCGCACAGATGCTCAATACTAACATCAGCCATCCATACACCTTCAACAATGAAGNGCAGCNTTATGAAAATCTTAGTTGGCTGGATGACTGGGNGCCGGAGTTTATCAGAGATGAGGGCAAGTCTTTGNTGGAGAATTTAAAAGACTTCCAAACCACTATGACAANCCTCCAAGAACCTGTNGTTCCGGAAGAAGTGGANTCCCTGCCTATAACCGAACCTCTGGAGATGGCATTTTACAGCGGTGCGGGAGCATGGCAGACTGAACTTACATTAAANCCNGANGGCAGTTTTNTNGGGGACTACTGCGANGCTGATGGGAATAAGTTATATGTATGCCAATTTCATGGACAGTTCGGNAAAGNGGAAAAACTCACCGACTCTTCATGGCTTCTGACGCTGAGTGAACNGNAAATTGATACAGGTCACGACATTGGAGAACACTGGACTGATGAAGACGGCTGGTATGAATATTGTTCCAGTCAGCCATATGGTTTCGATGACAATGATTATAATGCCCTTGAACCCGGTGCGAAGTTCATCCTCTATAGCCCGGACGCCACCGGTCACGAACCGGGAACCGAGCTGTACGGTGCGTTAGAGTTCTGGTCCTGGATGCACAAACGTCACGAATTTAACAGTGCTGATGATNTTNTNGGCTGTTGGGGNCTGCTGAATATGGAGTCGGGAAGAGGCTTCTTTGATAACTAGTACAACCTGAAATAAGCGGAGAGAAAAATGAAAATAACTTTATACTCGAATAAGATTGATGAATATTTAAAGCATGACAATGTGATTGATTATGACAATGAAGCCATTTCAGAGTTGGCTGATATCCTACTCAAGAAGGCTGATAATGAGCTTGATTTCATTAAAAAAGCCTATGAATTTGTCAGAGATAATATTTCTCATTCTGCAGATGTAAACGAAGATATAATTACCTGCACTGCTTCGGAAGTGCTGAAAGCCGGTCATGGAATATGCTTTGCAAAATCTCACTTGTTGGCTGCTCTATTGCGTTGCAAATCTGTTCCGTCAGGCTTCTGCTATCAAAAGCTGATTTTAGATGATGAAACAGCACCTGTCCTAATTTATCATGGACTAAATGGCGTATATATTAAAGACTGTAAAAAATGGATAAGACTTGACGCAAGAGGAAATAAAGCCGGAGTGAACGCACAGTTTTCAATAGAAACGGAACAGCTTGCGTTTCCGGTACGCCCGGAAATGGGAGAATCGGATAATTTTATAATATATCCTGACCCTGATATAAAGGTACTGGATCAAATGAGAAAAAGCAAAACGAGAACAGAACTTTGGGATAATCTTCCTTCTGAACTTGGATACGACAAATAGAAGCTGCCCTAAAGAGCAGCTTCCTATATTTATTTTGCCTGCGCCATTGAGAATAAGGTATCCTGTAAAAGCTTAGAAAAATTGATATTATTTTTTTCAGCAAAGGAATTCAGCCATGCAGGAATAGTAAGATTTTTTCTTACAGCTTTTTCACCATATTTTTCTTCATAGGCATCGATGTCTAATAGAAGCATATTTACCATACACCCATTTTCAGCAGTTATTTCAGAATAGTCGGAAGCACGCGGAATTCGTTCTCCATCTTCAAGTTCTCCCAAAATCCAACCACTGGCTGCGTCAATACCCATCTCAATAGCCTGTTCTAAATCTTTTCCCTCAGTTACACAACCGGGTAAATCAGGGAATTCTACCACATATCCACCGCTTTGATCCGTAAAAGGCTTAAACACAGCCGGATAAATTAATTTCATTATCTTTACCTCCATTTATAAAAATTAATCAACATAGACTTAAAGCCCCGCTTGTTTCATAATTGATTTTATTGTATCGGGATTCAAATCCCCTCCATGTTCCGGTATTGTAACTTTTCCAGACTTAGTTGGGTGTTTGTATTGATGGTGCGAACCCTTTTGCTTTACTTGATACCATCCATTTTTTAATAGTATACTCTCAATTTCTCTAAATCTCATCCATTACCCCCTTATTCATTCATGGCATCTCTCCTTCCTGTTTATTTAATTATATTATAATGCGTATTATGCGCATTGTAAACATTTTTATTCATTTTAATCGAGTTCACAATTCCCATAAATTTGTGTTATACTATTCCATACTTAAATTTTTCAATTAATAAGCAGCATTTTGCAGGAAGGAAATAAAAATTGATATGGACATTATTATACGAGAAATCGAAAGCAAAGATTATTTATCCGTAGCGGCAATCTGGCGCGATGTGCTTGGCTTTTTATCAGTGACTGATGAAAATGCAATCGAAACATATGAAAAAATGAAAACAGACAACCGCTACTGCACATTTGTCGCCGATGTGAACGGCGTAGTTGTCGGTTTTGCTACAACCGCTGAAACTTTAGCTATCGGCTATCCCAATGGATACATTAAAATGAACGGACTTGCATCAGGTTTCCAACGAACAGGTGCGCACAAGTTTTATGAGCGCTTAGGCTATACAAAAACGTCGTTTTGGTTCCGTAAGAGTATAGAAAATAGTTAGAAGTTAGAAGTGAGAAGAAGGACAGGGATATCCGCCGTAAGACTTAGCGAAGGATGTAAAAATTTTCTTATGGGGTATTCAGCACCCTAGGGTAAATCCGCATGGATGCGGATTTAGGCGCGATTGAGGAATGGATTCCGATTTCGCGCCGACCCGTAAAATTAGAATATGATAGATAAATTAAAAAAATACATTTACTGCCGCATACCCCATTAGAAAATTCACATCCGAAGCTCAGCCTTACGGCGGATATCCCTGTCCTTCTTCGGACTACAATTATCCAGTTCTCTAAAACCCGTGCCTCTTTCGCTCACACCCTGCTCCGCACAAACGCCTCAACCTCCTCAACCTCCGGCATCACCCTCAACGCGCCTTTTCTGGTCGTAATAATGGAAGCCGCCGCATTTGCAAACGTCAGCATCTTAGTCAGCTTTTCCTCATCAAGATTATCCAGCCCGTATTCCAAAACATGATGTAAACAGCACGCCCCAAACGTATCTCCCGCACCCGTTGTCTCGATTGTACTATCCTGTAAAAAGGGCTTAACCTCCACCCGTAAATCATTATAATACGCACGGCTGCCCTCTTTTCCCATAGAAAGAACGATAAGCGGAATATNATACTGANTTCTCANTTTACNNATNCCTGCGTCAAAATCATCTTCNCCTGTNAACCACTGTATTTCNTTATCNGAAATTTTCAGTATATCACACTGNGAAAGACCATAAGCNGTCTGCTCTTTNGCCTCATCCAAAGNCTTCCANAGAGGCGGACGCAAATTAGGGTCGAANGAAATCAAAGCTCCGCTCTCCTTTGCCATTGCTATTGCTTTTTTAGTTGCATTTCTCACATCCTCATGCGTCATGGACAATGTGCCGAAATGAAAGATTTCCGTATTTTTAAGCAGTTCCTCNTGCAATTCTTCTTCACGCAGCATCATGTCCGCACCGGGATTCCGATAGAAAGAAAAATCCCTGTCTCCATCCGGAAATGTCTCCACAAANGCAAGCGTTGTACGAACGTCCTCATCCACAATCAGATTAGAAGTATTGATTCCAACCTCTTCTAACGTCGCCTTCAAACGGTTTCCGAATATATCCTGTCCAACCTTCCCGATAAAAGCGGTTTTCCTGCCTGCCTTATTTAACATGGCAAGCACATTGCAGGGNGCNCCTCCCGGATTCGCTTCATAAACCGTGTTCCCCTGACTGCTGGTTCCGTTCTCTGTAAAGTCAATAAGCAGTTCACCTAAAGCAACTACGTCAAATGTCTTCATGTTAAAGCTCCTCCATATTCCCATCAATCCAAATCATACTTTACCACATTAAGCTTTACCTTTCCATCCGCTAAGAATGAAATGCCATCCGCAGCCTGGTCCGTATAAAGAGTCGCACTTAAGACCTGCTCACCGTCATTTACGAACACCTCNACGCTGAATCTGTCCANAATAATTCTCAGTTTNAACTTTCCGCTTTCACTGTTNACCAGACTACGTCTCTGATTGATGATTGCTCTTCTGGAACCCGAAAATTTCCTGTCGATTTTCAGTATGGCATCTCTNGGATGGAAACTTAAGGATGTATAGTACTGTTCATTCTGCGCAAAACGGACCGCAAATTTCTGATAGGTNTCCCCCTCATCTTCCGGACTAAGNGNAATCTCCATGTCAACTTTCCGCCCCTTTATCCCATCCAGACTGATATTCCCGGATAAAGAAACATTCTGATATTCTACCTTATTGCTGCGCATATTTTCAAGTTCCCTTACCGGTGTCTGGAACAGCCTGCCATTCTTNATTGACAGTTCGCGGGGAATACTCATCTGTCCAAACCATGTCATATTCTGTGACCTTAAATTGCAGGTATCCCAATTCTGCATCCAGCCAATCATAATCCGGCGTCCATCGGGCGCAAGTACGGTCTGCGGTGCATAAAAATCAATACCATAGTCAATGGACTGATTATACTGCTCCGTAAACTCATCCGTCTCCTCGTCCAAATCNCCNATAAGNCAAAGCGTACCGTTTCCGTTATGGTACTCAAACTCATATGGCAGCATATCCTGCGGACTGGTNATCAATACCCACTTTCCATCCAGTTTAAAGAAGTCCGGACATTCCCACATCTTTCCATAACGGTTGTTATTTGCTGCCAATACTTTTTTAAANCTCCACTTAAANCCGTCAGGACTTGTAAATAATAGTATCTGCCCNCTATCGTCAGCCGGNCGGTTTCCGACNACGCAGCAATATGTACCGTCCTCTTTCTGCCACATNTTCGGGTCTCTGAAATCAAATCGGCTTGCACCTTCCGGCAAATCCTTTTCATCCAGTACCGGATTACCTTCATATTTCTCGTAATCAATCCCNTCNCCTACGGCAAGACACTGTGTCTGTACTTCGCAAAATCCTCCGCCCGGCTGACGTTCGCGTAATACTCCCGTATACATAAGCAGNTGCCTGCCATCCGGCANTGTAACNGCGCTTCCCGANAANCANCCNTCCCTGTCATANNCTTCATCCGGNGCAAGCGCNNCAGGAAGATANTCCCAATGCAGNAAATCNTCGCTTACCGCATGNCCCCANTGCATCGGTCCCCAATGTGAATCATACGGATGATACTGATAAAACANATGATATNTNCCNTTAAAGAATGAAAATCCGTTNGGNTCATTCATCCANCCTGTTCGTGCGGACAAATGAAATGCCGGACGGTCATTAGATGCAATCAATTTTTCTGAAGCTTCCTCATATTTTCTTGCTTCACGTAAAGTCTGACTTGTCATAACAATATCCATACCTTTCCATAACCTTAAATTTTCAACACAATAACCATGCCCTTCTTATAAGTCTTCGGTTATTTCTTTATATTGATATTATAATCGAAAAGATATGCCCTTCACAAGACATATCTTTTCGGTACATTACACTTACTCTGCGCTATTCGCACCTGAATAGCGGTCATACGCATTCTGATATACTTCCAAAAGTTTATCCATACCGCATTTGTCTCTCAAATGCCTAATATAGGCTTCCCACTCTTCATCCGTCGGTCCGCCGTTTTTAATCCACAGTCCTTCCTGCTCTGCCACAGCGCTTTCAAAGCTACCCTTATACCAGTCGATATCATCCAGTTCTCTTCCCGTGAATACACAGTCTATTGGATAAGTAGTTCTATTATCTACATAAGGCATCCAGAATTCATACAAATCTGTCAGACGCTCAATGGCACGATCCTCCATCTTGAATGTTGTGAGATAGTAATCACTGAGAATCAGCTTCGGTCCTGCCACTTCGCACTCTCCCTTCAACTCTCCGGAACCTTTTCCATATTTCTCACGACTTTCTTCATCCGAAATACTCAGCCATACGCCATCCTCATCCTGTGCCGTAAAGTATGTCCCTATTGGACCGTACTGAAGCTGCATAACGATTTCCGGGTCATACCACATATCATAGAATTTCAAAAGGTTTGCAGGGCTTTTACACGCCTTGGTGATATTAAGCTGTCCACTGTTGATTCCACCACCGGTACGAATCGTCACATTGTGAGTGCCGTCAGGACCGTCTAAAATCGGCAGGAATACATAATCATCTGCATAATCTCCCATTAATTCTTCAATATACCACCATGTTGAAACTCCAACATATCCCTGTGAACATTTAGAAATCAGCTGCGTATCGGATTGGCTGAACATCTCAAGATCCATCAGACCGTCTGCATACCAGTCGTGGAAATAAGTAACAGCTTTACGATACTCATCTGTCACACACATAAATTCCACTTTTCCGTCAGCATTGAGAACCAAATCGTTGCATACATCATTCGGCCAGTTTGTAAAACCAAAACCTGCATAGAAAATATTCTGTCCCCAGCACCATTGGTCAAAACCCGTACTCATGGGAATGGTGCTTCCCGGAGCATTTCCATAATATTTCGCGCTCATGTCATTATCTTTAAAAGCCTGTAGCGCATCATGGAGCTCATCCAATGTAGTAGGCACTTCCAGTCCCAAATCATCCAACCAGGCCTTATTAATCATGGCAAACTGCGGAATTGAGAAAATACTGTAATCCTCAGGTGCACCTATACCTGCCGTTCCCATACGTTCTCCTGCGGGAAGTCCATAAATATATCCGTCATCCATTGTAATTGCACTGCGGATATCCGGATTCTCCTCCAGAATCTTGCTCAAATTTGGCATATATTCTTCCGTCAGATAAGGCGTCAAGTCAATAAATGTCCCGTCATCACCGTAACGTGATATGTCATAATTACTGAATCCGACACCCATAAAAGCATCCGGGAGCTCATCACCGGCAATACGGATATTGACCTGCTCACCAAGCGATTCGCTCATAGTAGTCCACTCTATATTGATTCCCGTATCCTCCATAAGCTGATTTAAAACCACATTGTCATCATAACCCTTGCTCAGAGCGCTCTGTCCGCCCATAATTGCAAACTTTGTCTGAGAAGTATCCGTATTTGCAACACCCTTTTCATGATGACCGTAATCTTTATTTCCGCATGCCGTTACTGATAGTGCAAAACCTGCCGCAAGCGTGCAGACTGCAAGCTTTTTACCATAATTGCATTCTTTCAACTTTCTCATAATTTTATTTCCTTTCTGCTTTAACCCTTAACCGCACCGGCCATGAAGCCTTTTTCAAAGTATTTCTGTACAAACGGATAAATAATAAGCATTGGCAGCGCCGCTATAATAATAGATGAAAACTTAATCATCTCCGTCATTCTATTCAATTCGGCAAATCCACCGGATATAGTGCTTGCCTGACTTGCACTGGCAGAACTCTTTATCAGTATATTTCTCAAAACAAGCGGCAATGGAGCCTTGTTCGGTGACGGCAGATAAATCATAGCCGTGAACCAATCATTCCAGTAAGCTACCATACTGAATACTACCATAACTGCCATAATGGAACGGCTTAAGGGCACTACGATTTTAATAAATGTGGTCCATTTGGAAGCGCCGTCTATTTCCGCTGCTTCTATCATTTCTTTTGGAATACTGTTCTCAAAGAAATTTCTTACAATAATCATATTGCCGACACCAACGCCTCCGGGAAGGAAAAGAGCCCAGATATTATTAATCAGTCCGGTCTGTTTTACTACCAGATAGGTAGGAACCATACCACCGCCAAAATACATAGTAATTATAAATAAGATGCTAATCCATTTTCTGCCGGGAAGGTCCTTAACACTCAAAGGATACGCTGCCAGATAAAGCACTACGACAGAAAAAACCGTACCGATTATTGTATATTTAAAACTGTTTATAAGTCCTGTCAAAATCTGAGGGTCAGCAAATACCGACTTATAACCGTCCAGAGTAAACTGGCTTGGCAGAAGAAAAGTCTTGCCCGCATATACATCATACGGATTTGATACAGAAGCAATCAATATATAATACAATGGATATGCAACTATAAACAGGATAAAGGCACATATAACCACCAGAATAAGGTCACTGCTTTTTTCAGAAAGTCCTGTCAGCTTTCCTGATTTCGTTTTTGCGTTCATATCACACCTCCTATATAAAGCTTGTATCTTCAGATATTCTCTTTGCCACCTTATTAACAACAACGAGCAAGAGAATATTAATTGCCGTATTGAACAAACCTACTGCCGTAGAATAACTGTATTTAGCCCGTTCTATACCTTGTTGATAAACATAAACGGCAATTACGTCGCTTGTAGCTTTATTCAAATCCGTCTGCAGCAGCCACACTTTTTCGAATCCTACATTCATCAGACCGCCCGCACTCATAATCAAATTCAGAACCATAATAGATGTAAGCGCCGGTATATCAATGTTTAGGATTCTCTGGAACAAAGATGCTCCATCTACTTTCGCCGCTTCATATAAAGAAGTGTCAACATTAGATAACGTAGCCATGTAAACGATGATACCCCATCCTGCATCCTGCCATATGCCAGAAGCTATGTAAATCGTTCGGAATGCTCCGGATTCTGTCAGGAAGTCAACGCCGGTTCCCGCTATCAGGTTAATCAAACCACCGGAAGGACTTAAGAAGATACGAATCATACCGCAGATAACCATCGTGGAAATAAAGTGCGGCGCATACAACACTGTCTGCGTAACTCTCTTGAAACGCTGGAACCTCATCTGATTCAGCATCAATGCCAGAATGATAGGAATCGGAAAGCTCCATAACAAACTGAAAAAGCTCAAAAGTATCGTATTTTTCATCATACGTCCAAAGGTTGGCGCGCTAAAGAATCGTGTAAACCATTCAAATCCGACCCATTCACTCCCCATGAATCCACGACTCGCCTTATAATCCCTAAAAGCGATCTGTATACCATACATAGGTATGTACTTATAAATAATCGTTAGTGCAACCGGAACAAGCAGCATTGCGTATAACTGCCAGTTGTCCATTAAACGTCTTTTCAGTGGCCTTGCCGTCATTACATCCGGTCTGACAGCCGCCGACTTATTCTTGCTCATAACCTCTCTCCTTCCTTTTCGTGAAACGTTATTTGTATGTTGTTCATAAATATATCATTAATTTTTAATAAAGTCAATAAAGTAGTCAATATTTATAGTTATTTTTTACATATTTAGTCGTTTTGCACAATTTGATTTGTATATTATTGTGGATTATATTTAAATATTTGTTAGAAAAATTATCATTTTCATAGTGTAACGTTTCATTCTTTCTTTTCATATTACTTTACAAATACGCTTTACTACATTATAATAAGCTCAGGCTTGGCAGCCTGCGTTTGCGATAATACTTATATCGCTTCTATGGCTATAATATATAATATATGAAATCGTAGGCAAAATAATTTGCCCTGATATACATTCTGCAGTTCAGGAATAACAGGTAATTAATTATGAAGAGAGAAAACACCGCACCTACCATGAAAGATGTCGCCAAGGAAGCCGGAGTCGCTCTTGGCACAGTGTCCAAGGTCGTCAATGGTCTTCCCGTAGGCGATTCCTATAGAATCCGAGTGGAAGATGCCATTAAGAAACTTAATTATCATGTCAACAGCTATGCCCAGGGACTTAAGGCAAGCAGGACTTATACTGTCGCGCTTCTTATCCCTAACACATACACGCCTTTTTTTGCTGCGCTCACGTATCACATTAATATTGCTCTTTTGAAGAGGAAATACCGGATGCTGCTCTGCTCAACCGATTATGATTCAGGGCTCGAACAGGAATATGTCACCATGGTGCAGCAGAATAAAGTAGACGGAATCATAGGCCTGACTTATAATCCTAATCTGATTGTTGAAGAGAATACGCCATTTGTGTCAATCGACCGCTCAATGGGACCTACAATACCATGTGTTGCCTGCGATAATTTTGCCGGAGGGCAGCTTGCTGCCGAAAAGCTGGCGGATTTGGGCTGTAAAAACGTCGCATTTATGAGAATTGGCTCTTCCCTAAATAACGAGCCGAATAAACGGAAAGCAGGATTTGAAAACGGCTGCCTCTCCCGTGGTATTAGTTATGAGATGAAAATCCTTAATGATGGAGACTCTTTTGAAGAATTTGAAAATTTTCTTTCAGACCATATAGCTGACGGAAAACTATCTTTTGACGGTATTTTCTGCGTAACTGACAGCCTTGCTTTTTCAGTTATAAGAATATTACAAAAGCTTAACCAGAAGGTTCCGGAAGATGTTCAGGTCATTGGTTTTGACGGTACGCGCCGCTTTGGAAATATGGATTATATATGTTCCACAATCGTACAGCCGCTGCCGGAAATGGCGGAAATGTGCGTAGAGCTTCTGCTTCGGGAAAATGCACAGACAAAACCGCCGCTTGTATGCCTTCCGGTCGCTTACGCATATGGCGGAACTACGACTGAATAAAGCAGCGAACAGGAGTGATAAACTCACAAGCTAAGAAAGGAGCATGATAATAATGCGAATCGGTAATGTTGAAGATATGGAAAAGGAAAAAACTGAAGAGGCCGAAAATCTTGCGGATCTCATTATGTCCGACCCCGAGGAAAATATGACAAAATCCCAGAAAGCGACAAACTGGTGGCACTACCATAAGTGGTATGTAATCTGTGGCGTCGTCATTGCAGGGGCTGCATTCCATCTTATTGGAACGCTTTTGGGATTCTGGACCAAGGATCCTGATTTCCAGATCGCATATATAGGAAGCTACACACTTCCGGAGGAAACAATCACCTCTCTTGAACAGGGATTTGCATCTATAGCGGAAGATTTTAACGGCGACGGTGAAGTCATTGTACAGATTAATCAATATTCGTACATCGGCCAAAACGCCGACACCGGTTTTGGATTTTATGAATACGGCAATGAGATTCCTCTAATAGGTGATATTTCATCCTGCGACAGCTTCTTTTTCTTAACAGATGATCCTGACAGCCTGCAGCAGATGGTTCAGATATTTTCCGATTTGGACGGAAACAGTCCTGACGAGCAGGATTACTCAACCGAAGATAAGGTAATCGCATGGGCTGACTGTCCCATTCTTTCCGGAATGGAGCTTGGCGAATATGATGCCTCCCTTGGACTAGATGAAAATTCCGTAATAAACAATCAGGAACTGCTTACCGGTTTATATATCGGACGCCGCGCCTTCTATGGTGACAAAGTGTCGGCTAATTATGAAGAATGCTGCGAATTGTGGGAGTTAATACGTTACAGTAAGTAGCATAAAAGACTTGGTATATTGCGAAACTGCTATCAATTAGTCGCGAACTTAGGAAAACAAACAAAAACGGCGCTTATATAGAATACTTCCGGCAGATTGATAAGAAAGGAATATATTTATCATATGAAAAAGATTATAAAGAATAAAAATATAACGCTATTCTTCTGCTTAATTCTTTCTTTATTTATGTTAACCGGATGCTCGGTAGTATCATCTGCCCTGAGTGAAGAAGATGAAGAAAATACATGGGATACATCCGATTATGTAAAAATTGGTGGTGTACTTACAGTCCAAAAATCTGACAGCCGCTTAGCACTGTTAGATAATAAAAATGCTCTTTCTTCGGATGGTTTGTTCTATTGTGCCTGGACTATCGGCAATTCAGAGCCTTATGAAAACAGCGAAGGGGATACCGTAGATTTATATGACGCACAGCTTTATCTTTTACTGGGCGAATTCGTAAATTCTCAAAAGGCGCAGGAGAACATGGATGATTGGCTCTCATCTGCAAAATTTAACTATGAACTCGTAAAGGAAGAAGAAATTACATGTAACGGGCAGACCTACATCCTCATTACTTACAGCTACAAAAATAAAAGCAATCCATATGCACGAGGCGCATCCGCTTTTGGTATATACGAAAACAATGCCGTCTGCGTTGAACTGGCATGCAGGGACAATTTTGCGGATGACCCCGAAAGCATACTGATTGACTTTTTAGATAACTGTACTTATAACAGTAATTAACACTCTTACAATTTCCAAATGGCAAAAGACTGTTCTCCCAGAACATATTTTCCATTCTGATGATCAACTTCACCAATTTGATAGAGCTTCTCTCCTGCTGTCGGAAGCGTTTTTCCCTCCATGGCAGCGTCCTGCCCGGACGGATTGCATACCATAAGCAGATTTCCCCGCCTGTAGGCAAAGGCTCTTTCTTCTCTCTTAGCATAGAGAATTTCCAGATTGGCATTTTCCTTCAAATCCTCATTACCGTTACGAATTGTCAGTACATCCTTTACCACGTTTAACAGAGAATCCTTATCTTTTTCCTGTCCGGCTGCCGTGGGTGCATCCTCAGATAAGTCTACAGGCAGGTATAAAGCCTCTGCCGCCGCCGTGGAAAAACCGTGATTCTTTGTATCATCCCACTGCATCGGCGTACGTGAGCCGGTTCTCGTATAACCGCCTTCCTTAGTCTCAAGCTGCATATAGCGCATACCGATTTCATCACCATAATATATAAACGGATTCCCCGGCATTGTAAGCATAAATGCATATACAAGCTTCAATTCACTCACATTGAGATAATACGATGCACGTATCGTATCATGATTTCCTGTAATCAGGCAGTAATAACCCTGCTCCTTAATCTTTTCATACTTTTCCATATATTCATCCATAAAATCCAGAATGCTTCTGTCACTGTCCTTATGGAAAATACTGTTATTTTTACCGTCTGATACATCACGCATCAACAGATTATATCCGTTTCCTACCCAATCCAGAAAGAAATCCATGTGGAAGCCTGCCGGAATCGCAATTTGCGGATTATTCCATTCGGAAACAAGCGCAGCCTCCGGATAGGACTCATCAAGCATTTTTCTGATATCTTTCCATACTTCGCTTGTACCGCTCTTTTTCTCATCGTCTTTTTTTACAAGCGAATCCGCCATATCCACGCGAAAACCGTCGCACCCCCTGTCCAGCCAGAATCTCATGATATCTTTAAGCGCTTCTCTTGTTGCGATACATGCCGCATCTGATATACCCTTCTGCCAGGGTTTATCCGGATGCAGGAAACCATAATTGAGCGCAGGCTGGCATTTAAAGAAATTCAATACATATGTGCCGTTTCTCGGGCTTTCTCCTGCCACATAATTAAGTCCCTCCGGTGAATGAAACCAGCTGTCAGTCCAGATATAACGGTCTGAGTATGCATTCTTCTCAGCCTTCCTGCTCTCTATAAACCACTCGTGTTCCTCAGACGTGTGTCCCGGTACCAAATCTAGCAGAATATGCATATCCCTTTTATGCACTTCGTCAAACAGACGAATCAGGTCTTCATTGCTTCCATACCTTGCGGCTGTCTTTTTATAATCACGCACATCATAACCGGCATCGCTAAAAGGAGAATCATAACACGGATTCATCCATATTGCATTGCATCCCAGTCCCTTAATATAATCCAGTTTTTCTATAATTCCGTTAAAATCCCCGATTCCGTCTCCATTGGAATCCTTAAAAGATTGAGGATAAATCTCATAAAATACAGCATCTTTTAACCACTTTGGCATATGCATCTTCCCTCCATTTAGTATATTTTATTAATTTTTGTCTAAGTTCGCGCTATGTAATCCCAAGCGTTCTGCACACCTTATCAATGTCCATCTCCATCTGCATGTATGTAGCCTCAACATTTCCCGTATAATCAGGGGAAATATTCGAGTGAATATAATAGGTATCAAGACCGGCGCCTTTTGCTCCGGCTATATCGCAGTTTTCATCATTTCCAATCATAATGCTTTCTTCAGGATTAAGTTCGTATTTATCCAGTAATATCCTGAAAAATGACAGATCCGGCTTCTTGACACCATAATCGGAAGAAATCAAAACCGCATCAAAGTATTTGGCAATATCCAGCACATTAAGTTCATACTCCGTAAAAACTCTTTGCGCATTAGACAGAAGATAAATCTTCTTTCCCTGCTTACGCAAGGCTTCAAACATCATGTGAACATCAGGATAAAGGCGAATATACTCGGTTGTAAGTCCTCGGAAAATTTGACACGTATGCAGCACTAATCCTTCATCCGGCTGCACGCCTTTTAACGTATACATTTTTCCAAATACCTTCTCTACCTTAATCTCCGGAACCCCTTCATGACTATAATATGTCACAGCACCCATTTTATGCTGCTTTGCACCTTTCCCTGCCATCTTCTCCCTGCATTCAGCCTCCGCCTCGCGAACCAGTCTTTCATATGTTTCTTTCAGCTCTTCAGGAGTATATACCGCGCCCTGGTATCCGTAAAACAGCGCCAGCTTCTCCCATACCATACTGCTGTCTTCATCCGTATGAATATCAACTAAAGTTCCATACAAATCAAAGATATAATTCCGGTACATATAAACCTCCATTCCTTCCCGACCTGCCCGTCCAAATGTACATGCTCCTCATAGATTGAAAAAATATGGTGCAGCCCTAAATGACTGCACCGCTTTCTTTTAACTAATCTGCTACGACCAAATCACGATACCATTGCAAGGATTTAGTATATGCGTCATAAACCTGATCCATATCAATATTTTTTAACACCATCTGTCTGGAAACCTCCTGCCATGACGCCTGCTCATATTGAAGAATGAAATCAAGTACCAGTGCAAATTCGCCTTTGTCGTTTATCAACGCCTCACTGATATTCTTGGACACCTTAACCAAATCGAGCGCTTCTGCCATGGGTTTATCAAGTATCAAATCGAGTACGGAGAACAGCCCCATCAGGAACAGTTCCTGTGAAAATCCCGCCATTTCAAATACCGGCGCCAGATTCTCGGCAAACTTGGCGCGAAGCAGAGAAAGTCTGGTAATCTCATTAGGCTTGTCTGCACACATCTCATTTGCAACCGCAGTATTAATCCATTTCTTTAATTCTTTCTGTCCCAGCATAGCCGCAGCATGTCTGATTGATGTAATTTCTGAATTAACGGTCATTCTATTCACCATCTTAAGCAGTGAAATAACAAGCGCAGTGTCTCTTCCAATTACATCTGCTGCCTTCGTCAGTTCAAAATCACTGTCATTGACCAGATTCAAAAGCTCTATATAGTTTACTTTAAGAGGCGCAACCTCCTCCTGTCCTTTTGTAACCGGAACACGGAAAAAATGACCTTCATATAAATCATATCCGCCATCAGCCTTAAGCTTATCAAAATCCTCCTGTGAATCCACGTTTACGGCACACAATTTAATATTCGGATAAAACTTGCTAAAGAATGATTTAGCATTACTTATATTAATCTTTTTGTGGTCAAGCAAAATATAATCCATAAGAAGAAGAACTCCGCTATACTGCTCAAAGCTGCTGACCGGAAGCTTCCTTATAGCCATTTTGTACCCCATTTTCTTCAGTTCATTTAAGCGGTTGATATACATGTCATCCGGTGTAATCGTCGGATCCATCAACAGAACCACTCTTTCATGAGATGCATGAACTCCGGCATTAATGTCTGAAAATACGGAAATATTATTCACTTCCACAAATATGTCACAGTCCACAGATAAAGTTTCAATACCCATACTGTCAATAATATCAAGTCCTGCAATATTAGCAGCTCCATCATTACTGCCTGTTCCAAGAAGACTCGGATTCAAAAGAAAATTCTTTTTCTGTGCAAATAATGAATAGGCGCGTACCGCTACGTTTTCATCAAATAATGGTATTAATGTTGCCAGCATAATTATCCTCCTACCAAAAGATGGATTTTATTTTTACTATGTTTATCATACTATATTTTTCAAAATATTCATATATTTTTTGAATATTTTTTTAAAAAAGCATCTGCTTTTCTATATATTTTTAGCACATTTTGATGCAACGCAGCATTAAATGCAATATAAAAAATAAGAAGCCCGAATTTATCGGACTTCCCAAGAGCTGATGACGGGAATCGGACCCGTGACCTCCGCACTACCAATAATATATTTTACTTTTGATATTTGTTGGTAATGTTGCAGAAGTGTTGATTTCCTTACATTTCTCAAGAAGTCTGCTTTATAGGTTTATGCAACTATTTGTAAGTTTGAAAAAGTTTGGTAACTAAACAGTAACTATTTTCTTGGATGTCATGTTAAACAAATATAAAAACCTCCGTTCTATCTACCAAAGAACTTTGACATTATATTGTGGAATTGTTCTATCTTTTGTGATAATCACTAAGTTTTCTGCGATCGCCTGTGATATAATTAATCTGTCAAATGGATCTCCATGAATTAGGGGAAGATGACTTATTTCGTCAAGATGAAATGGTTTTATAGAAAGAATTTCTAATTGCTCTTTTTCACAGATATCCGCAATCTTGGAAATTGAACTTTTAATTTCTAATTTCCCAATACTTGACTTAATCGCAATTTCCCACATAGAAACAATACTTACACAGATTTTTTCATCACTGCTGTAAATTATTTCAGATGCTTTTTTTGAAAGTTTTTCACTATCATATAAAAAGAATAACAAAGCATTTGTGTCTAATAGATACATTAAATATACTCCTTAAAACATTCTGGTGTTTCGTCAAAATCCTCTGCAATACAAATAAATTCATCTGCTAATGGATTCACCGACCTATGAAATGTCACATTATTGCTTATAGAGCGTTCTGCCTGCTCTTTTTTGGATGATTTCAAAAACCTCATAAATTCAATTATCTGCTCTATCATATCTTCGGGAAGGTCTTTCGCTTCTTTAACTAATGTATCATATGCCATAAAAGCACATCCTTTCAAATTATTATCATTTATAATATTCAACTATGCATACATCAAACGTCCTTTAGGTTGTGGTATTTCCCGCCCTATCTCCTTTGCTGTTTCAATCCATTCAGAAATAACAATTTCGACATTTTTCAATGCTTCCTCTGCTGTTTCTCCGTCTGCCATGCATCCTGAAAGTTCAGGTACTTCAATTATAAATTTATTATCTATATCAGACCAGTATATAATACTCTCATATTTATGCATATATTACACCTCCAAATAATATTTTAATATTATATTCCTTACCTGTTTACCCAGAGTACTTTGTTCAGCTTTTTCAATTTTTGGAAGCAACATAAATTATGTTAATTGTATTATAACATAAAAAGATGAGTCAAAAACACACAAATCACTATAAATTCAATCTTACATAAAAAAATATTGACCTTAAAAACTCAAAAAGCCTTTAAAGCCAATACTTGTAAGCTGATGACGGGAATCGGACCCGTGACCTCCGCACTACCAATGCGACGCACTACCGACTGTGCTACATCAGCCCATCATGATAAACTGACATCTGTTTACCGTATTGTATTGTATCATAGGGTATTTTGGTTTGTCAATACCCTGACCGGATTGCTTTTTTCAGCATCTGAGTGCTTTCTTAAGCTTGTTTTTAATTCGCTGCAGGGCATTGTCCGTAGATTTCTCATCTCTTCCAAGCACTTTTGCTATCTGAGTATAACTCATCCCTGTCAGATATAAATCAAGAACCTGCTTCTCTAAGACGCTCAGTTCTTTTTCAATAGTTTTCTCAAGCTGTTCAACATTTTCCTTATCAATTACCATCTCTTCCGGGCTTTGATCCGATTTAAGGGCTAAGATATTGACAAGCGCCATATCCTCTTCATTGCGGTCATCATCTTTACTTGCAGTCGCATATAATGAGATATATGTATTTAACGGTATATGCTTCTGCCTTCTGGAAGCCTGCACCGCCGTATACATCTGTCTGGAAATGCATAAATCTGCAAAAGTAAAAAAACTCGCGTCTCTTCCACTGTCAAAGTCCCTTATTGCCTTAAAGAGCCCGATCATACCCTCCTGAATGAGGTCATCACCATCCGCTCCAAGGATATACATGGACTTTGCCTTACTTCTGACAAGATTTTTATATTTATTCATAATGAAATCAATGATGCCGTCTTCACCATCCCGCAGATGCATCATAAGTTCTTCATCACTGTACTGTTGATATTCCTCTTTCATATTCTACCATTCAAGTATCGCTTTCTATATCAATATCGCCTTCTGTATCAATACTATTTTCCGTATCAATATCATTTTCTGTATCAATATCATTTTCTGTATCAATATCATTTTCCGTATCAATATCATTTTCCGTATCAATAACGATTTCCTGCTCAATACTGCTTTCTATACCAGTCAGTCTATTATAATACTCCAGGATTTCACTGGCAAAACGTTCCGCAAGCAGCCGGTATCCTTCATGATTTCCATGTGTAGTGTCAGGAACAAACTCACTCACTATCTTCTCATCATATGTATCAAGAAATCCTGAATGATATAAATCTATAAATTCAAAACCATATTCTTTTGATAATATTTCTATTACCTTAACATATTCCTCCTGAGAAATCAGTTCTTCATTCTGAGTCATAAGATAACCATGCAGTGAATTTGACGGCGGTGCGGCAAAGAAAACTACTGCATTAGGATAATTCTCCTTAATTCCCCTCATCAACTCGTCCAAATCTCCACAAAAGGTACGATATGCTCTCTCCTCCAAACTGCCAAATTCCTTCTTCGTGGCGGCAAATCCATCATTATATCCACCCATAACAATAATAATATCCGTATCTTCCGGAATGTCCGTATATCGTTCCACAAAAGGTTCGAACCAATATCTGCCGATAGAAGAACCTCCAATGCCTAAATTATATACTTCTCCGGCTCTCAACAATTCTTTCAATACTGAAGGATAAGCATACTGCTCATAATTTTCCTCGTCATCCAGATTAGAAGCAATGGTGACACTGTCTCCCAAACACGCAATCTTCACTTGCGAAAAATCATATTCATTTTCCATAATGCGCTTTTTGTCCAACTGATTTATTTTCAGTGTCTTTTCATACGAACCTACCGGTCCATTGACGTTATCAAATTCCGTAACAAACAATCCGCAAACATTTCTCCACTTACCCAAAAAATCAAAATATATTCTTACATTTAAATCATTATCCGATTCATCATAAATGTTCAATTCTTCATCAGTATCCGATTCGTCACTAATGTCTGTTCCTACATCATTATTCAATTCTTCGTCAATATTCGGTTCGTCATTAATGCCTGTTCCTACATCATTGTTCAATTCTTCATCACTGTTTTGTTCTTCATTAATGTTTGTTTCTACATCATTGTTCGGTTCTTCATTACCATTTGTTTCTTCATATGCGTCCATATCATTTTTAGCAGTCAAAATTACATTTACTTCCATAGCTTTCACAGAATCCTGCTGTTCTTCTGCTTTTTCTTCCGTGCGTTCAACATAGCCTTTAGCTTCAACGGTTGTCACTGCCAAAACTGCCAGCACATAAAATTCAACTAACATAAATCTAAAAATTTTTTTCATTTATTATCCATGCCTTTCCTCTGCCTGCGAGTTTGGACAGCGCCAGAGGCGCTTTGCACCAAACTTGCGATTGAAAAATCTTTGATTTTTCAATCTATCCACCTTTGTCTTACGATTTCATAAGCAATCACACCTGCTGCCACGGAAGCATTAAGGGATTCAATATCTCCCTTCATCGGAATGGATGCTGTAAAATCACAGTTTTCCTTTACTAACCGGCTTACGCCTTCACCTTCATTACCAATCACAACCCCAATAGGTCCCTTCAGGTTTAGGTCATACATTGTCGTGCCATCCATATCGGCACAGACAAACCAAAGGCCTTCTTTCTTTAGTTCCTCCATCGTTTTATTCAGATTAGTGACCTTAGCTACAGGTGTATAATTTAACGCACCCGCTGATGCTCTTGCGACCGCCGCCGTAAGTCCAACCGCTCTGTTCTTTGGAATAATAACTCCATGCGCACCTGCCAGGTTCGCTGTTCTTATGATAGCTCCCAGATTGTGCGGATCCTCAATGTTATCAAGCAGGAAAAGAAAAGGATCTTCTTCTTTTTGCCTTGCCCTTTCTAATATATATTCCACACTGGCATATTCATATGACGACATCTTGGCGATAACGCCCTGATGCTTTCCTGTTTCCGAAAGCTGGTCCAGCATTTCTTTTTTCACATATTTAATCTGGCAATCCTGCTTTTTTGCTTCTCTTTTTATGGTCATAATCGGACCGTCCTGACAGCCGTCAAGAATAAAAAGCCTGTTTATGGTCTTTCCTGAACGAAATGCTTCAATTACGGCATTTCTTCCCTCTATCGCCATCTCCGTATATCCCATATATAATTATACGCCTCCTAAAAATATATTCAATACCAGAACTTAGGCAATATGAACAAAATAAGGCGCGATTTCGCTTGCGGTGAGCACCGTTTTTGTTTATATTGCCTAAATTCGTGATTGCTATAACATTATATCCATCTTTTCCAATGCCAATCGCACTAACGTAAGAAGCCTGTCCGTTTCACCGTTCATATACAGATATCCAAACAATGCCTCTAACCCCGTCGCCATACGGTATTCCGCGACAGAAGCATTCTTTGCTGTAGTATATGCTTTGGCGTTCCTGCCTCTGTGATAAACTGCAGTTTCCTCTTCGCTCAGCTCATCTTCCAATGCTTCAATCATCTGCGCCTGTGTTCTGGCATTCACATAGCGTATTACCGTTTTATGAAGATTTTTCGCCGACCTGTTGGCACGTTCCACTACGACGGTACGAATTACTAAATCATAAATCGCATCTCCGATATAAGCTAAAGTAAGAGGTGAATATGTTCTTATATCCACCTCACCGCATTCAAATTTCTCCTTGATTGCGTCTAAAATTGTCACGCTCTTTTCCATTTCACACCTTCTCTGGTATCTTCCAGAACGATGCCCTGTTTAAGCAAAGTATCCCGTATCTCGTCAGCTCTGGCAAAATTCTTTGCCTTTCTGGCATCCTGTCTTTCCTGAATCAGACTCTCGATTTCACTGTCAAGAATTTCGGCTTCCTTTTCCACAATCAGACCGCATATATCGGAAAGCATCACAATCTCATCCTTTATTGCTCTTATGAATTCTTTACTGCTATGCTCCGTCACCTTCGTATTGGCAAATTTCACCAATTCAAAAATAGCCGAAACCGCATCAGCAGTATTGAAGTCATCATCCATAGCTTCTTCAAACTTATGAATAAAGCCTTTCGCCTCTTCAATATCCGCAGTCTCTTGTGCGCTCATAGCATCACTTGCCGCATTATCCTGCTGTGATGCTTCCAATAAGTAATTCAAATTAGAAACACATGTGACAATTCTCTCATACCCGTTTTTAGCAGCCTCCATTAAGTCGGCGCTGAAATTGAGCGGACTTCTGTAATGTGCGGATAACATGAAGAATCTCAGAATTTGCAAATCATACTTTTCGCTTATATCCCTTACCGTGAAAAAATTGCCTAATGATTTGGACATTTTTTTATTATCAATATTCAAAAAACCATTGTGCATCCAGTATTTTGCAAAAGGTTTACCGTTGGCTGCCTCGGATTGCGCAATCTCATTCTCATGATGAGGAAAAATTAAATCCTCCCCGCCTGCGTGAATATCTATTTCATCTCCCAAATACTTTTTACTCATTACCGAACATTCAATATGCCAGCCCGGACGACCCTTGCACCACGGAGATTCCCAATATGGCTCGCCTTCCTTCTTCGGCTTCCAGAGCACGAAATCCAGCGGGTCTTCTTTCTGGTCTTCTCCTGAAACCAAAAGAGAGCGGTTGCCGCCACGCAGATCATCCAGATTTTTATGAGACAGCTTCCCATACTCCTTAAAGCTTCTTGTCTTATAATATACGGTTCCGTCTGACGCTGCATAAGCATGACCCTTTTCCAAGAGCACATTTATCATATTAAGCATTCCGTCTATTTCCTCAGTAGCCTTCGGATGTGTTGTCGCCGTCTTTACATTCAGCGCCTTCATATCCTTTTTGCACTCTTCTATATAACGTTCTGAAATAACGGAAGAATTCACTCCTTCTTCATTCGCTTTTTTTATAATCTTATCATCGACATCAGTAAAATTGGAAACATAGTTGACTTCATAGCCCTTGTATTCCATATATCTTCTGACAGTGTCAAAAATAATCATCGGTCTGGCATTGCCTATATGAATCAGGTTATAAACCGTCGGTCCACACACATACATGCTGACCTTACCCGGCTGAATCGGTTCAAACTCTTCCTTTTTTCTTGATAAAGTATTATATATTTTCATATAAAATCTCTCTTTCTATATCTTATCTCCCATATTTAGTTACTGTCCCCGTCTGTACGCCGCTTCATTTCCCGTACTTCGCGCTCCAAATCAATCAGACGGTTGGTCAGTTCTTCATTCTCATGCTGGAGAACCGCCAAATCCTCCATAATCGGGTCAGGCAAGTCTATTTGATTCATTTCCTCCTGTGGCAGCGAAACATTTCCACGCTTGACCACGCGTCCCGGAACTCCTACTACCGTAGAATTGGGAGGCACTTCATTCAACACCACGCTCCCGGCCCCCACCTTGCTGTTATCCCCAATAGTAAAAGAGCCAAGTACCTTAGCGCCTGTACTTATCATAACGTTATTACCGATGGTCGGGTGCCTCTTTCCATGTTCTTTACCCGTACCTCCTAATGTAACGCCCTGATATAATGTGACATTATCACCNATTATAGTAGTCTCGCCAATNATTACGCCGTTTCCATGGTCAATGAAAAGTCCCTTTCCAATCTGTGCACCGGGGTGAATCTCAATCCCTGTTTTGCGCACNCCNTTCTGAGATATCCATCTGGCCAGAAAAAAATGCTTATTCTCATACAATCTATGGGCAATGCGGTAATACAGCATTACTTTGAAGCTCGGATATAGGAACACCTCCATATTGGAATGAATGGCAGGGTCACGTTCTCTTATGAGCTTTATCTCTTCTTTGATATATCTGATAAGTCCCATTTATAACCATACTCCTTTAAAATTCCTATAGGATAAAGTATGCAGGATATCCGTTTCTGCCATATATAAGCNCAGCCGTCATTACCTCATTCCGCCTTTATCCTACACNTTTGANAACCTGCTTTTCCAATCCTTCAGAATCTCTTCACAGCTATCCACATCAATCCCTTCTACNGCAACTTTCAAGTTTTCAAACATCTCCTGCTGCCAATCCTCATAGGAAAATTGATTCATCTGACTGATAACTTCCTCCATCCTGTCCATATCCAGATTCTCGAGNGCCTCNTGCATACACGAAAAATGCTCAAAAAGTTCGCTCCTGGATGCAGTCTCNTTTTCACCCTCTTCTTCTTCAGGGAAGAAATGCTTAAACACGGATATATATCCTTCATACTGCNCNAACATTTCATCGGTATTTTCACGTATAAAATCAATATCTCTCGCATTTCCNGCTTTTTCCAATGCCGCCGCCTTATCGGATAAGGAAAGCGCGCCTATTTGTTTNGAAGAACTTTTCAGGGCATGTACTTCTATAGTATATCCTGTCCAGTCTTCACTTTCTACCAACGATTTAATCAGTTTTGCCTTTTTATCAATAGCGCGNTAGTATACATTTAATACATTCCAGAACAGATTTCCGCTTCCCAGAAATTTCATGGCATATGATACGTCAAGGTCTCCCACCACAATATATCTGACATTTTTTGCCTCCGCAGTTCCGCTCTTTGAGATGTGCACCTTTTGTATTTTTTCTATAGGAAGCCATTGCCGCACCTTGGATATCAGCATACGCAGTTCTATAGGCTTGGCAATAAAGTCGTTCATTCCTTCCTGACAGAACCGCTCCTTCGTTCCCTCTACGGCATTCGCAGTAAGCGCAATAATCGGCACNTCATTGTATTCCGGNTGAAGCCGCCTTATAATACGTGTAGTCTCCACTCCATCCAGTTCNGGCATCATATGATCCATAAAAACAATATCATAGTGATGTTTACCGATTTTATCAAGGGCCTCCATACCGCTTGCCGCCGTATCGGTATTCATCTTAAGCGGCTCCAGCAAACCTTTGGCCACAGTCAGGTTTACAGCGTTATCATCTACTATAAGAACGTCCGCATCAGGCGCCGTAAACTCGAATTCACTCATTTCGTCATTATCCGTATCACGTTCCTCACCATTGAGTATGATAGCCACAGACAGAATGGTAAGCGGTTTTTTTATAACAAGTAAATTCGGAATGTCATATTTTACGTTATCNAAAAAGTCAATTATCAGAACCGCTTTAATATGAGGATTGCTCCTGACAAACTCTTCAAGCGACGGAGAGAATACTGCGTTCTCGATAAAAAGGAAAACCTTTTTTTTAACATGCAGCATATCAAATCCCATTTCGGAATCCAGCTCTTCATATTCAACCCCAAGTCTCTTTGCATCGTCACGTAAACGCTCTGCTACATATGGGTTGGAAATCAATCCTGTCACAAGAATATTNTTCGGATCATCNATTTTGATAGCCGGCGTGTCATCAATAACCTTCTGNGGAAGCTTAAATGAGAATTTGCTTCCTTTTTCGTATTCACTCTCTACCCAAATGCTTCCGTCCATCAATGCCAAAAGTTGTTTGGAAATAGCAAGTCCTAAACCCGTACCCTCTATATTACGGTTTCTTTTACTGTCTAACTGCTGGAATGACTGAAACAGCATATTAAGATTTTCCGGTCTGATTCCGATTCCGGTATCCTCTATCGAAACATACAGCTCAATCTCATCATCAGCTATTTTTTCATAATTCACTTTCAGGGTTATTTTTCCTCTTGAGGTAAATTTGGCTGCATTATTTGCCAGATTTAAAAGCACCTGCTTGATTCTTATATTATCCCCCAAAAGCTTACTTGGCAGGCTTGGCGGAATATCAAGAATCAGCTCCACATCTTTACCTTTTAATCTTGTCATGACTATATTTGTAACATCATTTATTATAGACATGGAATCATAATCATCGACATTTATATCCATCTTTCCTGACTCTATCTTGGAAAAATCCAAAATATCATTGATTATGGTAAGCAGGGATTTTCCTGCTTCCTTGATTTGATAAATGTATTCCCTTGCCGCATCAGGCAGTTCCTCCCTAAGCGCCATCTCCGCCATTCCAATAACCGCATTCATAGGCGTACGAATCTCATGGCTCATATTGGCAAGAAAATCCGATTTCATATTCGATGTTCTCTCTAAGTCCTCATTCGCCTTATAAACCTGATATTTACTGTATGCCATATCGGACAGAACGCTCGAAATTATCGAAAGAAATCTGGCGGCTTTATCAATATCCTTCTGCTCCAAAATATATACTTTCTTGGCTGCTTCATAATACTCATCCGGGTCAACCCCGATTTCAACCGCAATCTTTTTGATTTTTTCCTCATCCGGCTTCCCAACCAGAGCCTGTCCGCCGATAAAACAGCCTACAAGCTTATCGTTTGCCATAATCGGTGCCGCATAATCCATCAGTCCCGCATGACAGATATAGATAATGGAGCGGCCGTTTTCCAACGCCAGTTCCGCCCCCTCTTTATCACATTTCTCACAACGCTTACATCCAACATTTGATTTCCTTGTATACTTCATACAGAATTCCGTAAAGTTAGAGCCTTCCGTTACGGCAACACCGTTTGCATCCGTAGTAAGAGCCGCCATACCCGTCATACTTGAAAAAGCATCCTGTATCTTCTGTAAAGTGCTTATATCAATCAAATCTGTTAAATATAAATCATTAAAATCATTCCCCATGCATCAATCCCTCTTTCATCCGATGATATCTGTAATGACCTTCATCAGTTTCTCACGATCAACAGGTTTCAACAAATAACTCTGCGGTTTTAAGGCAAGCGCTTCCGTAATTTTCTCACGTTCTGACACTCCTGTCAGAAAGACTATCGGTATATCCTTTATGGAATCATTAGCACGTATCTTTTCCATAACTACAGGTCCGCTTTCCTCAGGCATTTCATAATCAAGCAGTATCAAATCAGTCTTCTTTCGCTCAAGGAACTTCAATGCGATTTTTCCGTTAATGGCAGTTGCAACATCATATTCATCATGCAGCTGCTCCTTCAACACCTTTAACATTACAGGGTCGTCATCCACCACCAGAATATGTTTACGCTCTGCCGTTTCAGATTCCGCAGTTTCTCCAGAATCTATATTCTGATTAGATTCGGGAGTATTTACCGGGGAAGACAATGCTGCCTCCAATGATGAAAGCGTATTTTTTAAAGAATCAATGTCAGCAGTCATAACCGCCTTCTTTTTCTCTTTTTTGTTATTCTTATCATTCAGGTCATCCGGCTCATCCGTTCTATTGCGGTATGCCTGAACATATTCCTGACGCTCATCCAGAAAGTTCAGAATCTTTTCCTGAATTGAGTTCGCCGTAAACGGTTTTACCAGAATCATATTTGCCACATTCACGGCAAACTTCTCGAATTCATCACACTCTTCCTTAGAACCGACCAGAACAAAAGGTATTCTTGTCGGTGCAAGATTATGTTTAATACTGTTCATCTGCCGCAGGTTATCCGGCGTTTCACCACTCAGACAATATATAAAGACATCAGGATCAAAATATTTAATATGCCTGATTATATCTCCAAAGCGTGTAGATGTAGACATAACCTCAAAATTTGTATCCATATGTACGAAGAAATCATCAATAATGGAATTATTCTTTCCTGTAACCAGAGCTTTGTATTTCATTTTATATCATCCTTTCTTCCTTGTGCAGCCGCCGCATCCCGCACAGTTATCTGTCCAAGCTGTATTATTATCATAATTATCTACTGGAGAAGTAAGCATACATACCGCCTGTGCGGCAATCCCTTCACCGCTTCCGGTAAAACCAAGTCCTTCCTCGGTTGTCGCCTTTACATTAATCTGCGCGATATCTATCTGCAATGCATCCGCGATATTCTCACGCATGGAATCAATATACGGCCGCATCTTCGGAGCCTGCGCTATAATAGTTGCATCTATATTTTCAATCAGAAATAAATGTTCCTCTAATAATTCGCCTACGCGCTTAAGAAGCTTTATAGACGATATTCCCCTGTACTGCTCGTCGTTATCGGGAAAATGTTTACCGATATCTCCAAGCGCNGCCGCACCAAGCANNGCNTCCATAATGGCATGAAGCAGGACGTCNGCATCGGAATGTCCAAGCAGTCCTTTTTCATATGGGATATCCACCCCGCCAAGTATCAGTTTTCTNTCCNCTGTCAGCCGGTGTACGTCATAGCCCATNCCGATTCTCATTATTATAACCATGCTCCTTTCTCAGCCTGCGAGTTTGTGTCATCAGGCACAACCTTACATACCCCCGAAAACATATTTATATNTCACACTGNATTTTTATGATATATNATATTCAAACCNTTTAAAATAAGCTCATTATCACAGATAATCTTNGTCTTACAGTGCGGAACTATGCTGGCNGCAAGTCCCCCCGTCGCAACTACCGTAGTCTGATACCCGAGTTCATCCCAGATACGCTCAATCATACCGTCTATACAGGCTGCCTGTCCCATAATAATACCGCTTTTCATACAGTCAATGGTGTTTTTACCGATAATCTTCTTAGGCGCTTCAAGAGANATTCTCGGAAGCTGTGAAGTCCGNTTGACTAAAGACTCAAGGGAGACCCTTACGCCCGGCAGAATCTGACCGCCTATATAATTCTTATTTTTATCCACTACGCAGATAGTTGTGGCAGTTCCCATATCAATAATGGTTACCGGCGCNCCATATTCATTCATTGCCGCCACGGAATCCACCACAAGGTCGCTTCCTAACTGTGAAGGATTATCCATCAGTATATTAATTCCGCTCTTTAAGCCCGGTCCTACTATAAGCGGCGTNATTTTTATCAACTTTTCAATCGCATATTTTATNACAAGCGTAAGCGGAGGAACAACAGAAGAAATAATGGCCCCGTCAATATCAAATGCGCTTANGTCGTGAAGCTCCATAACAGTCTTGAAATCAACCAGATATTCCAGTTCCGTTTTGACGGTGGAAGTAGAAATACGTTCCACAAAGCATATTTTATCGCCGTCAATACAGCCGATTACGATATTTGTGTTACCCATGTCAATTGCTAACAGCATGATAAGCCTCCTGCTTAATTAAAACATCTGTACTGCGAATGATTATACCACATTCGGATTTTTATGACAATATGCTTCAATCGGTGGGGATTTATTGGAATCATGCCAATGTATAAAATAAGAGCCTCCCGATTCCGGAACATGTATTACACATTTTCCTCTTATTTCTTAGATATGATAATATATCTGTCCGAAAAATTGCACAATACTACATTTTGTATTCGAACTGCAAAATAAGTTTGAAATAATGCTATATATTGAATACGATGATTTTTTCTTACATTTTCTGCCCTATTTTTTCTACACATCTAAATCAAAAAGTATTTGTAACAGCTTCCAATATATGGTATAAATGCTTTATCCGCTACTTATATATCCATATAGCGAACTAAACTCTATATAATCAAACTTTAATTTCTAAACAAGCCAAAATATAAGGCTTTCTTTTACGAAAGGTGTCTAATCTATGTCTCTTAANCCACGCGTCAACTGGCACGAAGCTGCTTCTTGTGCATTTCAGATTGAACTCAAAGACTACTCTGAATTTCTGGAATATATAACTGAATACATTCTTGGTAAAAACAGCTACCGGATTGATTTACTCATCATTAAAAAGCTTACTGATGAAATGATTTCCAAAAACATAGGGCGCATTTTCAGGACTTTTAATCTGCTTGAAATAAAAGGAATCGGTTCTTCTGTAAGTATTGATTCTTATTACAAAACTATCGGATATGCGGGATTGCTTATTGCCCAGATGGGGAAATCGGGACATGATGCCAATGGAAAACAATATTCCAGCCTTGATGTAAGCCTGTCTCTTTTAAGCTGCCACTATCCGCGGAAGCTTATGAANCATCTTAGGGAGGAAAGAAAATTAACTATTGCAAAAGTTTATCCGGGAGTGTATTATATCAATAAAGAGACATTTAAAATACAAATTATCGTTACAAGAGAGCTTTCTCCTGAAGATAATTTATATCTGCATTGCCTAACTGATAAACTACAGGATAGCGCTCTGGCTAACCGCCTTGCAGATGATTACAAATCACATCAGGAACAGGANATNTATATTAAATATATGAACCAAATAACCAATGCCAATAAAAAGAAGAAGGGAGAATCAGTNATGGTTTGTGAAGGAATNTTNAATTTATGNGGTACAAGCTCTAAGGAAATTATTGAACGCACTAAAAAGGAGGATGATGAATATTATTTGCCNAAAATTGAACANTTGACATGCCAAAATAGTGATTTAGTTTCGCAGGTTGCTTACTTGGAATCCCTGTTAAAAAAGAATAATATCCCATTTGATTATAAATCTTAACCTAATCTATAATATTATAAAAACAGGCCGTCTGCATTTTTTTTNAACAGACGACCTGTTTGTCATGACAGATAACACATTATGGAGTTTTATCCGCATGCAGCAACACTATAATAATCGGCATAATCAATATCCCACAGAAGAAATTACTTATACCGTGTATACAGTCGAAAGGAAGTCCCGCGATAATCCACGCTATCATTCCTTTAAAACTTAGTCCGTACAATATCGCCTGCGCCGGAGCATAGAGTGTTCCAAACAGAAACCCGTGCATGGCGCAAACNGTCATATACACGANGGGGCGTATTTTTCTTGGCATTCTTTTGGGCAAAAGCATTACNGCNCCCCAAAGAACAGTCCATANATACAAATATGGAATCCACCATGCTGCAAAGCCGCATAAAACACCGTTCAAAAGCACATATGTATAAATCGGATACAACGCTTTTTTCCTGTAAACCACTGTAAACGCAATCACAAATACACCAAGCAGATGAACATTAGGNAGCATCTCCATAATAATCTTTGANGCATACATAACGGCTCCGAGCATTCCAAATACGACTACTTCCCTGATTGTAAGTTTCATGNCTATTCTACCTTAAAGGCGTANCTCGCACCTTCCGTGATTGCTGTGGAATCAACGCCTGTCTGAGCATACTCGCCATCCACNTAAAATGCCCAGTACTTTCCGTCTTTATCATAATCAACAGTTATTCCATTGACTGTTTTTACATAAAGACCATATTCGCTCTCATCTCCGGCAATCAGCTCAAGCTCGAGCAAAGCCTCTCCTACCGTTTCCTTNTCGGTATGGATTTCAAACTGTGTCTCGACGCCTTCTGCATCCACCACGGTAAATGTAAATTTGACACTTCCTTCCCCTAGCTGNTGATACNCTGACTGAGCAGCATCATCAGACTGAGAAGTGTCTTCAAGCNGGGAATTGTCTCCACTCTGTACATTTCCTTCTGCTCTCACACCTGAAGAATTGTCAGTACCTGTGCTGCCATTACAGCCGGTTGTAAACAGCGCCATAGCCACAGTAAGCGCGATACAAAGGATGAATGACAGTAATTTTTTACTACGTTTCATTTGCATGTTCTTAATCTCCTTTGATTTTTATTTCCTCCATAAACCGGCACTCGNAGTCATAAAAAAGAGGATTTATTACTGCTTGGATATTTCGACTTGGCACTCTGTAAGCCGCCTTCTCAGATATTCTCCAATGGCGTTTCCCCAAACTGTGGCTTTAGGTCAGGCTGACAGATTGAATAAAATTTGATGTGCCTCACGGCGACGGGCTCGTACAGGATTTACACCTGTTTCCCCAAGCAATATGAGTCTATCATAATATTTTGCGTTTATTTAGTCAACAATATTAATAGAAATATCCCAGATGTCCCGGATTGTTTCTCCACCTAACGTGAAAAACCGGAACAGCCTACGCCGTTCCGGTCCTTCTTATAAATTGCACTTATTAATACTTAACTTTTATTAATAAACTTAAACNCTTACTATTAGTTAAAGTATGCATCCAGTCCATCCTGTACCTGCTGCTTGAATGTNTCCTGGAACTGAGCNGGAGTCATCTCNCCTNTGATAAGAAGTTCNANACCGTTNCCTGNNTCTGTNNNNTAGTNAACACCNACACTCTGCCACAANTCAANAGNNGNCTTAGNNCCGCANTCAAACATTACNTNAAAGTTTGCNTCCTGNAGCTCTGTATCCTTNGCAGTTACTCTNTACCACCAGCTNANCAGNTCCTTAGNNTCACGTNTAGATGTATCTCCGTCATACCAGTTCCACATATCGTAAAGCANNTTGTAAGCCTGTAAAGGATTCTTACCGCCTGCAGCNATGATATAGAATTCNCCNCCNANAGCGTTCTTACCNGGGTTTGTNTCCTTATTTCCGGAAGGACCTACAGGCCAGCGTACATATGCGATATCAAAAGGAAGTGTAACNCCTAATGNACCATCCCAGTCATAGTCGCCGTTNCNTGACTGAATCCATGCNGCNNNAGGTGNAGAANCCNATATTACCCTGNGTATACTGATTTCTCATGCTGTCGGAAGGACTTCCGCCATNCATTTCANAATCATAAGGATAACATACGTTATTTACATTGTACATATCATAAATCTGCTGCANAACNTCACCTGNCNGAGAAGAAGANAANGTNTCNNNAGNNCCTGTAGCGATTCCTGTNCCGTTGCTCATCATAAGCTNTNCTAANGTTTCNTTCATATAGCCGCAGTANCCGTACTGGTCAATCTGTCCGTCACCGTCNGTATCCTGNGTAAGTACCTGCANGTATTCGTTGAACTTATCCCATGTCCACTCNCCGCGCTCCCAGAGNTCTCTGGGGTCTTCCAGATTGTTGTCTTCCAACATCTGAATNTTGAATGCCAACGGNTAAGTAGATGCAACCTGTGCCTGAGCNTCTGCTCTNATCAGNATACATGCCTTNCCGTCTCCCAGATCCAGATATGAAATATTCTTCTGATCTGTAAATAAATCATCATCCTCAGGAAGAATNGTCTTTAAATCAACAGCCANACCNTTCATCTGTGCNGGNATAGCNACNNCAGNCTCTANCAGATAGATATCNCAGTCAGGGCTNCCTGCCANNATNGANGTATTTACGGATTCCTTAACNCCTGAANATGTCAGGTTATTGAAGTAGAATTTTACNCCNTATTTNTCTTCAATCTTAGACTNCATTATCAAACATNANCTGATGNCTTTNACGNTTAATNNCATTCTGNNTNAGTGTANCNTCATCCTGNCCNTCCTTATCCTGACAAGCTTCCCAGTCGCTCTTATCCGATACGTCTTTATTGTTGCTGTCATAAAAAGTATGCTCTGTCCACCATGTACCGATATATACATCACCCGATGCGCCTGAGCTGGCAACATTGTTATTTGTATTGGTATCAGTATTAGCGTTGGTGTTAGTATCAGTACTAGCATTATTATTTGTACTGGTATTGCCGCCGGTATTTCCGCTGTTTCCGCATGCTGCAAGTGACAGAGTCATAACTGCTGCAAGACCAAGTGCTAAAAATCTTTTAACATTTTTCATTCTCGCTTATTCTCCTTCCATATTCCTTATTTTTATTCTACAGGTGACTGTCCAACAGACATACTATATACTTCCCATGCTCCATCGGATTCACACTGTATAGATGCACCCCATGTAGATACGTCATCTCCGCAGTATTCTGCGATCATCTCATAAGGAATCTGGCAGGTAGAGCCATCACATGCTGCATATCCCTGTCCACTGCCGTCTGCATCACCTACGCCGACTCTCATCCAGCCTGCTGCTGCGCCGTTCATTACGACCCACATATTTCCTGTATCACTTGCGTAAGAAATAGTGATTACCGAACCCGGTACCAATGCATCAATGAACTCCTGAGTCATATCCACACCATCCTGAGCCCAGCCATCTGCTGACTTAGCAAAGCCTTCAAGGTTTACAATATGATTAATAGGCTTGAACTCAATAGGAGTTCCTACTCTTACGGAGTAAACTTCCCAGTCTCCGTCTGCCTCACACTGCAATGTAGTACCCCATGCGCTCACATCATCTCCGCAGTATTCTGCAATCGTCTCATATGTGATATAGCATTTAGAACCGTCGCATACTGCATATCCCTGACCGCTGCCATCTGCATCACCTACGCCGACTCTCATCCAGCCTGCTGTTGCTCCGGGTATTACAAGCCACATATTTCCGGTTGAGCTGGCATAATTAACCTCTATTACTGAACCGGGAACTAATGCATCAATGAACTCCTGAGTCATATCCATACCGTCCTGAGCCCAGCCGCCCGCTGATTTAGCGAAGCCTTCAAGTTCAACTGCATCTTTTAAGCCTGCATATGAAGGAGCTGCCTGACCGACTTTTACGGAAAATACTTCCCAGTCGCCGTCTGACTCACACTGCATGGTTGCTCCCCATGTGCTTACGTCATCGCCGCATACTGCTGCGAGCTGCTCATAAGTAACCTGTGCTACGCTTCCCGAATTGTTCGTGTAAGCATATTCCTGACCGCTTCCGTCTGCATCGCCAACGCCGACTCTCATCCAGCCTGCTTCTGCAGCGGGCATTACAAGCCACATATTACCTGTTGTACTGCTATAGCTGATTTCTACTACTGAGCCCGGAACCAATGCATCAATGATTTCCTGAGGCATATCAAATCCTGCCTGTCCCCAAGCGCCTGCAGATGTAGCGAAACCGCTGAATTCTACTGCCTTTGTCAAACCTGCCAGATTGCTTCTGTCAGGACCATTGCTCTCAAAACCGTCAGGAGCTGCGAAAGCTACTGAAGTATCTGCTCCTACCAAGCTGCCGGAAGCATCTAAGAAACGGATATTGTCAATATAAAGTGTTGCGCTGCCATTGCCGGCGTTAGCGCTGACATCATCAGTCAGGCTGACAATTAAAAGATTGCCTGCATCTGCTACAAAACCGTCTACAGGAGCAGCAGCCGTTTTTGGATTAGCGTTTTCCATGTATACACTCCAGTCATTGGAGGTCTCATGTGCGTCATCACCGCTCCATGTCAGAATTGCACCTGAAACTGCACTGAAATTGCCACTGTCAAATGACACTCCCAGATCCATTTCGATATTTGCTACTTTTGATACGTCTGCACCCAACAGGCTTGCTACGTCAATAGCAACGAACGGTGCGTTTCCATCCAGGTTCTTTACCTGCAGAGCCTTGCTGCCGTTAAAATCAGCAACTGACAGCTCTATTTCTGCTGCATTGCCCGGCTGCATGTAGGGAGCTGCGAAACTACAGCTTCCATCTTCAAAATCAATGCTGGCTTCAACTACTGTCGGAGCCGGTTCAGTACTTTCCGACGGAGCATCGGCTTCCGTATTTTCCTGAACAGGTGTCTCTACAGTGGTTTCAGCATCATTCTGGTCATTGGACGACTGATCTGCATCATTACCGCAAGCTGTCAGGGAAAGTACCATTGCGCCCGCCATAAGACAGGCTAATAATTTTTTCGTCTTCAACTTTTTCATTCCTCCTTTTTTTATTGTAAAGTTGATGAATCCGGCGGGGAAGGCTATCCTACGATACCGCTTCTCTCCACGCCTTCTATAAAGTATTTCTGCAGCACACAATAGATAATGATGATGGGTATTATTACCAGTATGATTCCTGCGTCCAGATAGAGTTCCTGAATCGTGACGTCCAGAATCTTATCCATATTCGCAATGGTGCTCTGTAATGCGGACACCTTCTTACTGATTACCACATCCTGGCTGATCAGAAATAGCTTTGCAAAAAAAGTATCATTGAACTGCCATACGATAGAGAACACCGTTACCGTTATGACAGCGGGCATAGCGTTCACAAGCATGATTCTGAAATATGTATACCATACGCCTGCCCCATCCACCAAGGCTGCCTCTTCAATTTCCTTAGGAAGCCCGCGGAAAAACTGATTGAATATATATATATACAGTCCTGACCTGACCCCGCAGCCGAGCAGAGTCATGATATACATGGGCGCTACCGAGCCCATCAGTCCTGAAGTACCTCTTATCGCAGTAACCAATCCAAACGGATCAAAACTTCTGAAAGTCATATATACCGGAAGCATGATTACATGTGAAGGTATTACTATCATTACGACTACACAGCCAAAGAGAAACTTCTTCAGCGGAAAATCAAATCTGGCAAAACCATATCCGACCATAGAGCATACAACAAGCTCTAACAATGTCAGAGTCAGCGTATACAGCAAATCCTTACCCATAGTGGAAAAGTAACCCAGCCGCTCTATTGTAAGCTGATATCTTTCCAAAGTAGGATTCTGCGGCAAAACGAATACCATCGGATTGTACGCATCTTTATTCGAGGAAATAGAATTAACAAACATTCCTATTACCGGAGCAAGAATTACATATCCAACTCCTACCAGAATAGCTATCCTTCCGAGCGTCAAAACAAAATTTTTGATATTGTTAAGCAGACTCTTTGTCTGGTCAGGGTCCTGAAATACTTCTTTTATTTTTGCAAAATAATTCTTCTTAACGACTTCTTTCTGCATTTTCTTCTTCTCCCTTCCCTAGTTATAATAGAATGTCCGCTTCTGTATCGCTCCGCACACGACAACCAGTATGATACAGGTAATCACTGTACTGACAAGACTGAATACGGAACTGAGTCCATAATTAAATAGCGTAAATGCCGTATCATAGGCAAGCTCTACAACCTGACTTTCCGTAAAACTGTCCACAATGGTATATACCACGTTGGTAATGATGTGCGGCATAACCATGGGGAATGTTACCTTCCAGAATGTTTCATATCCTGTAGCTCCTTCAATCTTGGCAACCTCGTACATAGAACCCGGAATTGACTGCAGCGCCGCTATGAAGATGATTATCTGCACTCCCGATGCCGAGATAATATCATTGATACGCGCTACCGCCGCCACGATGTAATCCAGTATGGACGCCGGCAGACCCAGACTCATGAATGTATCTATCAGGTAATCAAGGTCAAGCGCTATGGTGTTTCCTACCGAAGCCGTCACCTCTGCAGCCTGAGTCGAAAGACCACCCTGCATCATCTGGCTGCACATTTCCATTGCTGAGGATATGGCGCTGGAATTCAATATTACCGGCAGGAAGAAGATTGCACGTACAATCGCCCTTCCGGGGAATTTTTTATTCAGCAGCATCGCCATAAAGAGGCTGAAAAAGATGATCAGCGGTACGTCAATAAGCATGTTCAAGATTGAACTTGTCAATATCTGCTTGAATGTACCATGTACCCTGAATGCATACCGGAAATTCTCAATACCTACCCATTCTAAGTTATAGCCTCCGTTTATTGCATCAATGGTCAGATTAGAAAATGCGAACTGACCCGTTATAAACAGCGATCTGACATAGAACAGCAGAAAGCCCACAAACCATGGCAGAATGAACAGATATCCGGTCAAACTGCGTTTTTGGAGAAGCGTCAGCTTTTTCTTCTTTTTTACTTCAGCTTTTTTCATTTATATCCCCTCCAATCTGTACCACATGGCCGGAATCTCCTGACCATCCGCCTGCTTAGCTTCATTATCATAATTAATATAGATTATCACTCCGTTGTCATAAGTTACCTTTCTGACTCCGTTGTCCAGTATCTGATGGTCTGTCATNACAGCNCCGGATACATACTTAAGCGCATCGTTAATCTGATTGTAGACCGACACCGCNTCACCTTTCCATGTTTCATAGGTNGTTGCGTAATACCTGTTAAGTCCGGTATCCTTCATCTGACTGGATTCATCCCATGTAAATACATAGTGTGGAGCAGCTCCCGCTTCNATCGCCATAAGTACGGTTCCAGTCATATCTTCCTCATCCTGATAATTCATAAGCTTCGTGGAATAAGATATGCTTCCGTGTATAATCATTTCATAGAGNGGAATGCTTTCATCCACAATCGGATAATTATTATCTGTTATAGGTACGTTAATGATGTCTGTACTATATGCAAAGCTGTATGCATTACCGGCGTTCGTCATAAGCTTTTTGCCTGTNCCTTCCAGTATATCCAGCTGTGCCAGTACTACATCCAGAGCTTCTTCCCTGTTGATNAGGTTAGTNCGTTTCTTNTCTGAATGCAGCTCATTACCTAAATCCCTAAGTGAAATTCCTTCAATATCAATTTTTTCAACCTTAGCTGCGAATTTCTGAACNTATCTTGGCAGGAACTTAGGAGAAATCAAATCATANCTGGTCTCGCCATATCCCAACCCTGAAGTATTACGCAGCGTNGTAGGATTCACCTGACCCAAAGACGCGACATAACCGGCTCCATAGTAACGTGAACCTTCCATGTTATAGCTGAAACCGTCATCAGCAAATGTCACCTCCTGGAATGCCACATCGCCGTAAAGTCTTCCGTTGTTATTAGATACGGTTCCCTGAAGTTCCTTAAGTCCTGATTTTCCGCCGAGTTTTGCGATTACTCTTATATTGTGCGGTGCATCGTGATAATAGCCTTTATTGAACCAGCCCTGCAGATTCATTACCTGACTGCTTATTCCATTCGCTGCCAGATCATCCGAAATCTTACCTGCTTCATCAAACGTAGTCATTGCGAAGGTNTGTAAGCGCTGTACTCCAAGAAAATGTGCAGTTTCTCTGGTTGCAGCAATGATATCATAATACAACGGGATATCACCGTTTGTTCCCGAAGGTGTCAGCACGCCCTCTGAAATAAGGCGGTTCCTGTAATAGTTTGCAAGTCCTGCATAACCTTTGTTTTCTTCCGTCAGGAATGTATATTTTACTTTAAAGTTAATATCATAAGCATCAGGCTCCATAACGAATATATCCTGTGTGGTATTGCCGAACATACGTAAGTTATCGGTGTTACGTAATACTACCGTAGGATAAGCATAGTTATAATCGTTAAACATACCTGAGACATTTGCGCTTATCAATGATGTAGACGCTCCGTCTTCCACAGTAACCAGAATACTTCTGTTCTCCCTGCATATACCGAANAGCGGCAGNTTAGCGCTTTCCACATTCTCNGTAGTNGTATANTTAGCNGCTAANGGGTCGATNTCGTANATATACTGNGANTANGCNGCTGACGATACTTTTCCGTTGTTGAAATTAATCANNGAACCGGACGCATTGGGTACTACNATATATCCGTTCTCCGTATTGCCGGCAGCTCCCANNTAANTNANCANCTGNATACGATANACNGCGCCGTTTCCGTACTCCACNATACCNGATACCGGAATNGATACATCCANNGCGTCACCATTGAGTCTGTATTCCAACGGAATTTCAAATGAAATAGCTTCCGCGCCGTTAGACGCCGTAAGGTCTCCCACCCTATAGATATAACGAATTCCGTTTGCAATACTTTCGATTCTGTACTGTCCTTTGGCTACCGACTGACTGAATGAATCCATATTTCCGGATTTTACATCAGAGTTATAGTAGCTTAAGATGAACTGTGACTTCATATAATTTTTAATGCTGGCATTCGCCGTAGTGTCATTGTCAGCATCCGGCGGATTNGAATATGTAANCGAACCGTCGCGCTTATCATATACCGCAATACTTGCAGTCGCAGTATCCGTATATAATTTTAAATATTCATTCTCACTTNCTAACTCCATGCCCGCAACGTCAGCCGACGTATCGGCGATGGGCGCATATTCAGTACCCTGCTCATATTCATAATCAGAAAGATAATCCTTNTATTTGTTNTATGATACATAATGAATCACATAATACAACAGATAAATAACCGCCGCTATAACGGCTACTCCCAGAATAGTAAGCACAATCTTTTTAGTAAGACTCATAGGAAGTTTATTTTTTGTTTTATTTGATGATTTCATGCCATACCTCCTATGTTCTGAAAATAATCTCTGTNTAAATGCTTCTNAAGAAATTAAATACCATACCAAGCAGGTTACTCAGAAGCAGTAACAGAAATACGATAATCAACATAGCAACAATAGTTAAAAACAAGGTCAGCANCGTTTTACCCAGCGTATAATTATGAACCTGCATGATACCTATCAGCATCATAATAAGTCCATAAGCTATTCCTACTACCAAAATCAGTACATAGAATGCTTCCTCATCATCAGCAATTACCTGACTGATAACAGTCGCTGCCGCCAAAACGATGCTTATGGGTACTGTAGCATACCCCACCGCTATTGCGATATCCTTAAGCCTTCCCTCTCCATTCAGCAGACAGGTTATGGACCAGTTGCCGACACAAATCAGAAGATAGAAAGCAAGTACGCCTGAAAGTTCATAGAGGCTATCCACGGTTCTTGGGTCTAAATCATTTACCACAAAGCTGGCAAGCAGCCTGTTCGCCGTGAAACAAATTGAAAAAATAATTACCATTAATATAGCAAGGGGAACACTGCCCCTCTCCGCATGACGTATCCAATAATAACCGTCCATGGGATGGGATATGGTATAGAACATGTATTTCCACTTTTCCTTAGAAAAATATTTACTCATTCTCTGCTCCCCCTTTCTTTCTCTTTCTTACATTCTTAAATATAATCCAGGCAACTATCAATACTGCCGCGCCTGTCAGGAAATAACTCGCATTTTCCGTCAGCATTCCGTTACGGTAACGCCTGTACGCTACGGAATAATAGTCACGATTCATTCCAAGCTCCAAGTACTTCATCGCCGATGTATAATCTCCGGCTGTAAGATACGCCTTACCGATACCGGTATTGGCAAGCTCGTTATTCTCGTCTAACTCTAACACCCTGTTCCATAAATCTACAGCCTCGGCCTCGTCACCATCATATCGAAGCGACACCGCTTCATTTATCAGTCTGCCNTATTCNGTCTCTGCAAAACAGAGGATTGAAGCCGTAGTTGCATCCAATACCACCAGCGTACCGCCGATATCTTCTATTGCCACCGGCATCTGGAACGTTCCTTCCTGAGTTCCCAGTCCACCGAAGATATATAAAAGGTTTCCCTCATGGTCGTAGGTAAAGATACGCCCCCTCTTACGGTCCAGACAGGAGTATATGCCGTTCTGCCTGTATACCACATCAGTAAGCTGTGACGGTCCGGCGTAATCAGTGTTGCCGTCAGTCCAAAGGTCACCGCCTACATTGCCGTTCTCACCTTTCTTAATGACATCCTCTCCTCGGGGATTCAGTCTTCTGACGCCCTGTTCACCGGTCGGATCAATATTCGAAGCATATACGAAGCCCTCCGGGTCTATGTCGATACCGGTAAACTCGGTAGGGATAAACAATACCTGCTTAGAACGCTCCTCTTTAGTTGCAAGACGTTTCCAAAACTTTTCCCAAAGACTGATTTGTACTTCGATTGTTCCGAAGAAGCTTGAAAAACTGCCGTTGCTCTCGAATACCATGATACCCTCGAACATATTCTGCGCGATAACATAGATTCTGTCCGCATAATCTACTGCAACTTTCAGAGGTACGAATACATAACCGTCTTCCAAACTTTCCGACTGCGGATTAGCTACTATTTTCTCCAGACTTCCGTCCTTATTTAAGACTACTACGCGATTGTTCTGGGAATCAGCAACATATATCTGTCCGCTTTCGGAAACACATACGCCGTACGGCTGTTTAAATGTGTCCTCGCTGCCTTCATTATCAAAAGTGGTAATCACATTTACCACACTTTTCATATCATGATCCAATACAACGATACGGTTATTGCCCGTATCCGCTATATAAATATTACCGTCATCTGCCTGACAGAGATCCTGAGGAGTCACGAACTTTCCGATAGATTCACCGTTCCATGTAAAGTCCTCTCCTTTCACCGTTCCGGATGGTATATATGCCGCCGGCGTAAAGTGGATATACTCCCGGTAGTCATAATTGTATGTATCATACGGAAGAGAAGTGGCATATACATTTTCTCCTGCCATAAGCGCCAATAAAAACACTGTCATGCAGAGGGCTGTGATTTTTCGTAGCTGAATGATTTTTTTCATCTCCGTTCCCTCCTGTTAATCTTTCATACCGGATGAAGTCATGGTTTCCAAAACGTTTCTCTGGCAAATCAGGAAGAAGCTGATAGGTACGGCTGCAATGATAAATGTTACTGCCGCCGCCGCTCCGGCTCTTGCCGTACCGCCTGCTGCAATCTGCTGCAGCGAATACTGCAAAGGCTTTAATTCTTCATCCCGAAGGAATGTGCTTCCCGTATTGCCCCACATCTGCTGGAACTGGAAGATTGCCAGTGTCAGCCATGCAGGTTTTACGTTAGGCATTATTATCGTCCAGAAAATATGCCACTCACTTGCACCGTCAAGTCTGGCAGATTCCATCAGGGAATCCGGAAGCTGCTCCATGAACTGCTTCATCAGGTAAAGACCCATACCAAAAGAACATGCCGGCAGAATCAATGCCCAATAGCTGTTATTAATATGCAGCCATGAAATAATCATATACTGCGGTGTCTGGGTAACGGTCCAGTGGAACATCATGGAAAGGACTACCATCTGGAACAGAATATTTTTACCCGGGAATCTGTGCTTCGCCAACGGATATGCCGCCATTGAAGCTATAATAACATGCCCTACCATACCGCCGCCTGTAATAATGATAGTATTCAATATGTACC
The DNA here is from genome assembly GCA_014804495.1 of Lachnospiraceae bacterium. Lineage (GTDB taxonomy): Bacteria > Bacillota > Clostridia > Lachnospirales > Lachnospiraceae > UBA3282. The sequence continues at coordinate 15,346 of JAAUZS010000142.1, read as the reverse complement.
TTGAAAAAGGCACCCATGAATCACTCATCATGGTAAACAAATCCGAAAAGTTCTCCAAAGTAGGATTCCTTACAAAAATCTTAGGCGGGAACTGATACAATTCATCCAATGGCTTTAAGCAGTTGTTAATTACCATAACAAGCGGAAGTACCATTGCCACTCCACAGAATGCCATTACAACAAACAACAGGGTATTTCCTGCCATGGAACGATTCAGTTTCTTTTGCTTAGGCTTAAAGAATCTTCTCTTTTTGTAGGGTTTCAAATAATCTTTTTGTCTGCTCATTATTCTCCCACCCTCCTTAATAATCTCTGTACTAACAGGTTACTGCCTACCATCAGCAGGAACAGCACCGTTGCAATAGCTGAAGCATAACCCATTTCAAAACGTACCGTACCGTAATCCAGAAGGTGCGTTACTACTGTTGCACCGGAATAGTTGACTGAAGGATTTCCGGCAAGCTGTATTGATACGTCTGCAATTGCAAATGCCTGTGTAATCTGCATAACCGCACCGAACATCAACTGCGGNTTCATAGCAGGAAGCGTCACATACCAAAGTTCCTGCCAGCGGTTCTTGACNCCNTCCAGCGCCGCCGCTTCATATANTGAGTTATCAACCGTCTGNAGACCTGCTATAAACGANAGGAATCCGGTTCCCAGACTCAGCCACAACTGNACTACTATCAGGAAAGGAAGAACGTATTTCTCGGTCTTCATCCATATTATTGCTTCATCCAATATTCCCAGCTTCATCANAATACCGTTCAGATATCCGTAACGGTCGCCGGAAAGNATCAGNTTCCATACCACGTACGCATTACCACANATACTNGGCGCATAGAAAATCAATGTCAGGAAAGCTCTCAGCCATCCTTTGAATTCATTGATAATCCATGCAAACAACAGGCACAGGAAGTAGCTGACCGGTCCTGTTATAACTGCAAGAATCATNGTNTTCTTTAACGCCTTNANGAAAATATCATCTTCCAAAAANAATTTTATGTANTTCTTCCAACCTATAAACTCCGGCATCTCCAGCATATTATAATAGGTAAAACTGAAAGCNACACTCATCACAACCGGAAGCACTGTGAAGAAGAAAAACATTATAAAATAAGGTGCAAGCAACATATAAGAAGCTTTGTTTCTTTTGATCTGATATCCGAGAGTCGCCTGCTTTTTAGCTATATCAAGCGCTTCCTGCGATATTTTTACCTCAGAGGTATTACCATTTTCTGCCATCTTCTCCTCCTTCTACTTTCCGCTTCCCGCGTCAAGTCCCAGTTCTTCACGCTTATAATCAATTTCCGCATTTATATACACAACCTTATCCATGAGTTCTTCCCTTGGCATCGCCGTATCCGTTTCCGTTACCACGGTATAGAAAGCATTGTATACATTACGCCATGAATAATATCCGCCTGGTACCTGCGGTATTCCTTTTACNCACTCCATAGATACCTTCAATGCCTCNAAGTCATCTACAGGCCATGGCATATTNAAGAANGCNTCNTAGTTTGCGGTAGGAACCCTCGCNGCNGANCCCATCAGACCTTCCATCTCACGTCCGTACATGGTCTGCGTTTCCGCACTGGTCCACCACTTCAGGAACTCCCAGCTTGCATCAGGATGCTCGGTATCCGCCATAATCATGCTGGCAAGTCCGGTGCTCGCTACGGAATGATCCACCGTACCNTCTTCCTTCACGGTTCCCGGTATCTGTGTAAAGCTCCATAATCCTGCGATATCCGGTGCAGATACCGCAAAGTTATTGTAATCCGTATAATCCGCTATAATAATAGGACATTCACCTGTACGGAAACGCTCCTGTACACTGGTTTCTTTATCNAGTTTATAATCNGTATAATATTCACAGAAATCTTTGAATGTACTTACCGCGATATCCGAATCCAATGCNGATGACGCACCNTTCTGCGTATAATAGGTTCCTCCGTTCTGATACAGGAGAGAAGCAAATACCTGCTCGGTGGGCAGCATTCCGAATTCCATCTGGTTCTTGGCAAGCACGGTCATAGCTACCTTTACATCATCCCATGTCTCAGGAATTTCCAGACCGATTTCTTTCAATATATCCTTACGATAGAACATAACCGGATAAGTAATCGTCTCAGGCAGNGCATANGTGGAACCGTCAAACGTAAACTGCAATGTCGCCGCTTCCGGGAATCTCGCCATNACNTCATCTATATCAGGGAACTGCTGCANATCCANNACNGCATTTCTGATTCCGTAATTNACAGGNGTGTCATTACCNGTATTCAGAACCGCGCCTGCNATACCNTTTGTATTTGCAACCTGTATAGCCACATCNGGNCCTTCNCCNACCAATGTTGCNTTNAATAAGGTAGACATATCNACAAGCTGAACATTGACNCCGATTCCGGTCTCNTTAGTAAAGCTGTCNTCTATAAGAGCNTTNATAACNTTCGCCTGATCACGTCCNGAACCTATCCAGAGTGTAATCGACTCNCCNCCNCCNTCNTCTGTCACNCTNCCGATATTGTTATAATCAATAACGAAAGAATAATACAGTCTTTGTAATTCATANCCCGCGCTTGCAAAGAATGACCTGTTNTCATATTTAATCTTTACGCCCGGTGAATANATNTTNATNCTGTCAACCTGCAGNGGCTGGCTGATTACCTGCGTAATCCATGTTCCAAGNGCTCTGACATTTATCTTATANGAAGTAATGGTACGCACGAANTACTCATTATCCTCAATCAGNTCNTCNANCTGATCNCGCATGGTNANNANCGCAGTCTTTTTATCACTGTTCTTTCCNGCNACCANATCNAGCTGNGTAAGAGCTTCGTTNAGNATATCCCTNNCCTCTATAAGNTCNCNCGTNANNTTNGGAAGNATNGCTTCTATCTGATAATCACGGAAAGTATCAGGGCTTACGCCGGTTACTTTGATAACTTCCCTATATATACTGTTCANTTTTTGAACTGACTCTTCGACCAAACCGACTATTTCCGAGAATTCACCCAGAACTGCCTCCATACGGATGGTGTGNTGNCCCTGCTTCAANATAGAACTTATATGCTTCNCCGNTTTCATCGGANANAACATCNTCTCTCCAGCTCTGCCCGTATTTAAACGCATAATCGGACATTTCCTCAAACGGAACATCACCATCGATGGTTATACGTCTGGAAACATGAACACCCCTGCTGAAATTCTGTTTGTCATAAAGNGAAATATTGTAATATCCNGCNGTNNTTANATCNAATTCCCANTCTATCCACTGGCCTACAAGCCTCCATGAATTACCGCCGATGGAATTATTCAAGAGTTCTTTCGAGCTGGCAGGTGATACAGAAGGCGATGACTGATCCTGCTGNGGATATAACATCTGTGAAGATGTCTTAGTAGCATATTCTCCCTCCAGGACAATCTGNTCATTCACCGTATCTGATGCTCCCGCTGCATCCCAGGCAGCTTTCACCTGTTCATAAGAATTGATAACGCCTTCGCTGTTAAGCACAAGCTTATTTATCAGCATAGGCTCTTTTAAAGAAATCATGGAAACAGTATGTTTTCCCGCTTCAAAGTAAATAGAGAGCGGTTCGGTAACATAACCGTCGCTGTCATATAAATATCTGCTCTGCCACTCCGGCACTTCCATAGTCTGTGGCTTTACATCATTACCCTGATTATCCTTTTCCCATGTCATGATTTTGACACCATGTTCGTCAAAATAACTGTTCTCTACATAATTAGTCCANATTCTGGGAAAAGTAAGCAGGGACATCTCCTGGAACGGCAGCGCGCCGTCTATGAATACACTTCTCTGTATATCNGAGTTCTTGCCTTCTACNGGATAATACACTACGGACAGATTATACAGACCGCTTTCCGGTACATCCACTTCAAACTCAATTAGAGAATCCTCACTNGTCAGAACGCTTTCACCTTCCATGCCTTCGTAATCATTGTACACATCAGGTACAGCTACTGCATCACTTTCCTCGTACCGCACATATCCGCCCGCCGGTATNTCGATCACTCTGTCCGGTCGGCTCGCGGTTCCATATTCAGCCATGTAGTTCTTATAGGTTGGAATGGAATCGTCAATATTATACGTGCTGATGATTTCATCAAAGTCATCCATTGCTAANTCTGTCTTTGCATAGCTATCCAGNCCTGCCGCCGGAGACAGGGTCAATGCCATGGTTGCAGCCAATATAAGCGCGATGACTTTTTTGCCGGTTTTCCTCCGTTTCATACTCATACCTCTCCCTTTACTTATTTTAACTCATCCCGAATCTCATAGTTCTTTAGATCCGGTAAATCTTCCAATGTAATAACATTCTCGTCTTCATATGCCTTTTTCAGCATATATTCTTCNGTATACTGTTCGCTCAACGNGAATATGGCCGTATCCTTGGCTACGAACTCGCCCTGCCATGTACACCACATTCCCCACATCGCGCCGTCACGCTTGGCAATCTCAGGATCAAATACACAGCCGTTCTCCGACATATGCACCATCTTNGTCTCCGTACNGTAGTTCTCTGCNGCNTTCAGATACGAATCCACCTGTGAAGTATAGACCCTCTCACCGGGATATATGTCCTCGCTGACTATATCCACATATTCATCTCCCGGATACCACTCCGCATCCTGTCCGTTCCAGACCCAGATCAGGTTATCCAGACCGTATTCATTCGTCAGACGTTCATAAAGCAATATGTATAATTTTTTATAAGCTTCCGGTCCGGCAGCTCCCCACCAGAACCATCCTCCGCTCGCTTCATGAAGCGGTCTCCACAATATNGGAACTTTCGCTTCCTTTAAAATAAGAAGCTGTTCCGCTATAGCGTCTATATCCTTCATCAGAAGGTCNTAACCTTCCGTGTCTTCACCGTTCATTATCTTCGCTAAATCNATATTCGTATANTCATTGTAAAATCCGCTGTACCACTGTCCTGTCAGGTACTTTGAAGGAGCATTCCAGTGCCAGCAGAATGTAACTATACCGCCGCTGTTCCAGAAGTTAAGCGCCAAATCGGTCGAATGCCCTATACTTCCGTTNTCNACACGCGACGGGGTATACTCTATAAAATCCAGTCCCAGAACCGCCGGAGTCTTACNGGTAGCATTCCTGANCACCTGAAATTCTTTTCCGTTTTGTCCGGTATCGCAATACTGNCCTGAAAGGAATTTTTCTCCATATATATCCAAAAGATAGCTGTACAGCCTTTTAGCCTCTTCGGAAGCATTGGGATTGCAAAGNCCTGCCGTAACTTCATAAATACTCATATCCAGTTCTTCAGATTCTAAGACTACGAGGCTCTTAATGCGAATCCATCCCCAGCTCTTGGTCACTTCAACTCTATGTGTTCCCGCTTCCATATATACTCTTTTTACAATCGTATCCGTAAACTCCGNGTCCTCATTANCAATTGAGCCTGCNCTCTCNCCGTCTACCGATACAAAATTTTCTTTATAGCCGCCCTCGCTTGCGCTTACAAAGTCCAAATCGTAAAAACCGTCTTCCGGTATTTCTATATTAAAAGCGCAGCCGTCTCCATCCTGTTCGATTTTATGTATGTAAGCATCGTCAGTTCTGTCTGATATCTTTGCNCCGCCTATCACCTCAGCNCCGGATGCCGGCCANGTTCCNACTATGACAGGTTCTTTAACTTCTTCCTGAACGGTCTCCCCNCNTGNTCCTGNACTGNCGGCNCCATTTCCNTCCGTNTTCCCGCATGCCGTAATCAGGGTTGACGCCGCAACCACTACCGATAATAGTTTGTATATCCTTNTTCTATTCATAATCCCCATTCCTGCATCCAATCANCAATTTGAAAAAGTATACTTTTACAAATTGTCTCTATCAAATCAAATTTATATAAATATCTTATATAGTTTATCAAAAATTAATATATATATCAAGNATTTTTTTGTAGTTTTTGTACAAATCAAAGTNAATTTATGAGCAAAATGCACAAANCGGATACAGCGATGGAATTTATGATATAGTATACTTTTTCAGGATTTTGCAGCCCAATCGCTTCACCAATAGCAGAACAGCGAAGAACAGGCAATGAAACCTAATTGATTTTTCCTACTGCTATGATATAATCATGCATGTACATTTTTATCACAAATAATTAGGTATGTGCGCTAANGCGCACAGGGAGTATAACCATGCATAAAAAGGAAAAAAAGAAGAAAAAGGACGACAATCCCCTACATAAAGAATACGGCATCATCAGCAATTCATTCTATATATTACGCAAAGTAAAGCAATACCGTCCCAGCCTTCTGCTCATCAGTTTCTCGGGCATTGTAGCGGACTCAATGATGAGATATCTGTTCAGCTTTATNGGNAAATTCGTNATCGATATAGTTCAGNTTCAGAGTTCTTTACCNGATAAAGATATTCTTCCGTTACTAAAGCTGCTTGCCATAACGACAGTTATAGACCTTGTNGTCTCTCTTGTAAGCATTCTTGCCAACAACAGACAATGGTACTATTTTATCAATGTGCGTATGCATATGATTACNGAACGTGTCTCCAAGGCGCTTTCCATGAATTACCAGATGTTGGANCAGCCGAAAATNCTCGANATGCACGAAAAGGCNCTTCAGGCTACNGGNGGAAACGACAACGGNGTCGAAGGGGTGATGCGTTCTATTTACGCCTTCGGCGTTCAGATTGTTACTATGATNATTACAGTATCNGCAGTAATGATTCTTGACTGGCGTATTATACTTATTCTGTCNGTTATTNCCNNTATACAATATCTGTTCTTTCAGTATACCGTNAAAAAGGACAGGCGCGANGTCTGGGAAATGCTTGCNCCNACATGGCGGAAANTGGACTATATGNCNAATGCCACNCAGAATTTTGACTACGCCAAGGATATCCGCCTCTTCGGCATGAAAGACTGGCTCTTAGGCAGGCATCATAAGGTTCTTATGGATAAGCAGGATAAAATGCTGCGCAGCCGTAATCTGTGGATATATAATTCCGAATTTGCTCACGTTATGTCGATGTTATCTACTGCGGCAATCTACGGTATACTNTTCTACACTGTCATAGATAAGGATATGTCCATCGGTAATTTCACGCTNTATCTGGGACTCTGCACTACTTTCACCTCATGCATGACCGAATTCTTAAATGCAATGGGTGAATTCAAGAAACGCTCTCTTCAGGTAGACGATTACCGTTCTTTTATGGAGCTGAAAACTGAAGAAGACGGAGATTTTCTACCCATCCCGGATGGCGGTTCATATACTTTTGAATTTAAGAATGTTTCATTTAAATATGAGGGTACACAGGATTACGCCCTGAAAAATTTGAACCTTACACTACAGGCCGGAGAAAAACTTGCCATAGTCGGTCAGAACGGCGCCGGCAAAACGACGTTTATCAAGCTTCTGCTAAGACTATATGATGTGACGGAAGGTGAAATCCTCCTTAACGGAATAAATATCCGCAGATTCAGAAGAGACGAATACTACAGACTGTTCTCTCCCGTTTTCCAGAATGTTGAGGTTTTCGCATTCCCTATTTCCGAAAATGTCTCGATGAAATGCCCCGAAGATACAAATGCCGGTCTGTCAGAAGACTGCCTTATAAAAGCCGGTATGCAGGAGAAAATAGAAAGTCTGCCAAACGGTATCGACACACAGCTTCTGAAAATAGTTGACGACGACGGAGTCGATTTTTCAGGTGGTGAAAAGCAAAAACTTGCTCTGGCAAGGGCATTATATAAAAATGCACCTGTTATTATTCTGGACGAGCCTACCGCTGCTTTAGATGCATTAGCCGAATATAACCTATACAAAAATTTCAACGAAATCGTAGGAAATAAATCCGCCGTATATATATCGCACAGGCTTTCCTCAACACGTTTCTGCGACAATATAGCCATGTTTAAGGACGGCGAAATGATTGAATACGGAACTCACGAAGAGCTTCTTGATAAAGGCGGCGCCTATGCGGAAATGTTTGAGATTCAGGCGCAGTATTACAAGGATGAGGAGGCGCATAAGAATGTCTGAAAAGACGGTTAAAGATAATGCTCCAAAAAAGAGCACATACCGGATAGTAACAGATACCCTGAAATATTTTTATCCAATTGCATGGAAAAAGTATAAGGGCTTTTTCCTGTGCGCCGCGGCAAACATCGTATTAAAATCAGTTCAACCGTTCGTCAGCATCATGGTAACGCCGTTAATTATTGACGAGCTTCTGGGCGGAAGAAATGTGGAGAAACTGATTATATATGCTGCCATAATCGCCATCGGGGGTACTTTTATATCGTTGTTGGGTTCTGTAACAGATGTTATTTTAGAGAAATACGGTGAAAAAATGGAGAATTTCTTCACTGAGGAAATGAGCCGCCGCGTTATGGAGCTGGATTTCCAGCTTACGGAGGATAAGGAAGCATTAGACCAGATAGAGTCAGCGCGACAGGGTATGACGTGGTACTCCGGAGGAGTATACGGAATTTCCATACAGATTTTTCAAATGATTTCCAATTTATTAAAAATAGCAGGTGTTGTGTCACTTATTATTCTTCACGCTCCGCTGTTATTCGCCCTTATTGCAGTCCTGCTTGTCGTAAATGCCATTGTTAACAGTAAAACGGCTAAACTGGAAATTCAGGCGTTTGACAGGCTTTCCAAGCTCAACCGGCTTTTTTCATACTTTGGCTACGAATTGACGGATTTCAGGTACGGTAAAGATATCCGTCTCTACGACGCCCATAACATGATGGTTGAGCGCTGGAAAAGCTATACGCGCGAATGTCTGGACAACTGGAAATGGCAGGCGGATAAGAAATTTCCTCTGGATACCGTTATCGGCATTACTCAGGTTGTAAGAAGCGGCGCTTCTTATTTGTATCTTGGCATTTTAGTAATCACAGGAAAAATTTCCATCGGTATTTTCTCCCAGATGCTTTCCGCTGGCAGCACACTACATTCCTCCCTTCAGGGATTTATAATGAATATTACGGAATTTATCAAACGCGTAAACTATGCGCATGAATATGTACTGTTTATGAATTATCCGCCCGCAATCGAAAAGGGCTCGCGGCATATAGAGCCTATGCCGCATACGCTTGAATTCCGCCATGTGTCGTTTGCATATCCCGGAAGCGATGTAAATGTTCTTGAAGACATTTCCATAACGCTCAATCAGGGTGAACATCTGTCCATCGTAGGCTTAAACGGCGCCGGCAAGACTACCTTCGTCAAGCTGCTTTGCAGGCTATACGACCCTACCGGTGGAGATATTTTGTTGGACGGAGTCAATATCAAAGAATATGACTACAATGAATATATGTCGCTGTTTGCGCCTGTATTTCAGGATTTTAAGCTGTTTGCGTTTTCCATGAAGGACAATATAGTCTTAGACGGCTGCTATAATGATACGGAAATTAATTCTCTGATCACGCAGGTCGGTCTTTTAGAAAAAGTGGAATCTCTTGAAAACGGCGTCGATACCATGTTATTCAAAGCATTCGATGAAAACGGCATAGAACCATCAGGCGGCGAACAGCAAAAGATTGCGATAGCAAGAGCATTGTTCAAAAAATCTCCTGTAGTCATTTTGGATGAGCCTACCGCTGCCCTTGACCCGATCGCGGAATACGACATTTACCGACAGTTCGATACCTTAGTGGGCGGCAAAACTGCAATATATATCTCCCACCGCCTCTCAAGCTGTAAATTCTGCGACAGGATTGCCGTATTCTCAGAAGGCAGAATAATGGAATACGGCACACATGACGAGCTTGTATACAAAGACGGCGGTATTTATGCCGGGATGTTTGCGGCGCAGGCGCAATATTATAAATAGGACACGGAAAATCCATATAAAAAAGAACCAACTTAAATCTTGAAATTAAAATAATACAATGATAATATATCTATGTCACTTATACTTTATTTTAAATTGTTCAAGAGGAGGACGATTATGAAAAAGAAAATTTTGTCACTTATTGTTGCCTCTGCTATGGTGCTTTCTTTAGCGGCCTGTGGTAACTCAGGCAATGATGCATCAAATGCAGGACAGGCTGACGGCAATGTATCCGAAGGTACGGAATCCGGTGACAGCACAGGATCAGGTCTTAAAATTGCTATTGTCAGCAGCCCGTCAGGTGTAGATGATGGTTCTTTTAATGAAGACAACTACAATGGTATCCTGACATTTATCGAATCTCATCCGGATGCGAGCGTAAAAGCCGTACAGGAGCCAACCGGCGACACAGCGGCAGCTGTTCAGGCAGTAGCTGATATCGTAGCCGATTATGATGTAATCGTATGCTGCGGTTTCCAGTTTGCAGGTATAGCAACTACGGCACAGGAAAATCCTGATGTAAAATTTGTTCTGGTTGACAGCTTCCCTTCAGATGCAGACGGCAACACTATAGAAGTTGATAACATCTATGCTATGTGCTTTGCCGAGCAGGAATCCGGTTTCTTCGCAGGTATGGCTGCGGCGCTTGAAACTACATCAAACAAAGTTGCTGTTGTAAACGGTATCGCTTATCCTTCCAACGTAAACTATCAGTACGGATTTGAGTGCGGCGTTAAATATGTTAACGAAACAGAAGGAAAGAGCGTAGAAGTTGTAGAGCTTCCTTCTTACGCAGGAACAGATGTCACAGGCGCTAATGTAGGCGGCAACTATATCGGTTCCTTTGCAGACGAAGCTACCGGTAAGGTTGTAGGTAACGCACTTATAGCTGAAGGCGTTGATATTGTATTCGTAGCAGCCGGTGCATCAGGAAACGGTGTACTTACTGCTGTTAAAGAAGCTGAAGGTGTTAAATTCATCGGCTGTGACGTTGACCAGTACGACGATGGAGCTAATGGCGACAGCAACGTAGTTCTTACATCTGCTCTTAAGGTTATGCACCTTAATGTAGAAAGATCTTTGAATGCAATCGCTGACGGAAGCTTCAAGGGCGGTAACGTAACCCTTCAGGCTGATACAGACTCTACGGGCTATGTAAATACAGACGGAAGAAATCAGTTATCAGCAGATACCATTTCCAAGATTGATGCTGCATATGCACTGGTAAAATCAGGTGAAATCGTGCCTGCCGCTAACTTCAACGGCGTAACACCGGATAGCTTCACCTGGTAAAAAAGTTTAGGCTTTACAGCCTAAACTTCGTAATTCTCGCTGGTGTAATTCAATATATAAACGTAAATTCTTAAGCGCAGGCTATCAAGCTTGCGCTTTTTATTTCTCTCCTTTATAATATTCTTATAAATGCTTCCGAAAGGAGTACGTACATGTCTGATTACATAATTGAAATGAACCATATCACCAAACGTTTTCCGGGTATTGTGGCAAATGACGATGTTACCATTAAGGTAAAAAAGGGAGAAATCTATGCCCTCCTCGGTGAAAACGGTGCAGGTAAGTCTACGTTGATGAGTATGCTTTTCGGGATGTATGAGCCTGATGAAGGCGAAATCATCATCCGCGGAGAGAAAGTCAAGATTGAATCACCAAACCATGCAACAGAATTAAATATAGGCATGGTTCATCAGCATTTCAAGCTGGTGAGCAACTACACTATTGCAGAAAACATTATTATGGGTGTGGAACCCATAAAAACTACTCTCGGCTTCATTAAGAGTGTGGATTTAAAAAAAGCGAATCATGAGATTGCAGAGCTTTCTAAGAAATACGGCCTTGAAGTGGAACCGACCAAGGTAATCGAGGATATCAATGTTTCCATGCAGCAGCGTGTGGAAATATTAAAAATGCTTTATCGTGAAGCGGAAATCCTTATTTTCGACGAACCAACCGCCGTACTTACTCCACAGGAAATTGAATTTCTGTTAAAAATCATAAAAGAGCTTCGCGATAACGGAAAAACAATTATTCTGATTACGCACAAACTTGAAGAAATAAAGAAAGTAGCTGACAGATGCGCCATTCTATGCCGCGGTAAGCTTATTGATGTGCTGGATGTGGCGTCTACGGACACTAAGGTCATGGCAAATATGATGGTCGGACGCGAGGTGAATTTCACGGTAGACAAATCGGAACCAAAGTTTGGAGAAGAAGTGCTTAAGGTAGAAAACCTTACCGTTAAAAACCAGGACAAGTTCGATGTCGTTAAGAATGTCAGTTTTACCATTCACAAGGGAGAAATCTTCGTAATTGCCGGAGTATCCGGCAACGGTCAGATAGAGCTTGCAGACGCTATTGCCGGACTTGTGAAACCAAGCAAAGGCAGCGTTACTTTAAACGGCGTAGATATCACCCATTATTCAATAAGAAAACGTAACCTTGCCGGAATCTCATATATTCCTGAAGACCGCCATAATGTCGGACTTGTCATGGACTTTTCACTGTCGGACAATCTGGCGCTTAAGAATTACTTTGAAGAGCCTTTTTCCAAAAACAGCATAATCAATGATGAAGAGTTCCTAAAATACGGTGAGAAACTGATAAAAGAATATGATATCAGAAGCAGTCAGGGTAATAACACCATTGTGCGCTCCATGAGCGGCGGTAATCAGCAAAAGGCAATAATTGCCAGAGAGATTGAACTTGAAAGCGATCTGATGATCATAGTCCAGCCCACCAGAGGCCTGGATATCGGCGCAATCGAAAACATACATAACCAGATAATATCACAAAGAGACAAGGGAAAGGCAATTCTGCTGATTTCATTGGAGCTTGATGAAGTAATGAATCTGGCCGATACCATTGGCGTTATCTACAATGGAGAAATACAGAAAATAGCCGACGCAAAAACATTAACTTCCAGCGAAGTGGGAGAATTCATGATGGGGGTAGGACACAGATGAAAAAAGATAAGAAAAATATTATAAATCGTATTATCCTGTCTACAATCGGTCATGAAAAGAGACAGAGCTACATGATACCTGTTTTTACAATTCTTTTAAGCCTGATTGTGGGCGCCGTTGTAATCGCCTGCCTTGGCAAAAATCCTTTTTATGCCTATTATAATCTGCTGCAGGGCTCAGGGCTTGCACCCAAGGCTTCGTATGCCGGATATAAAGGCATAATTACTGATTTTACCAGTTTTTTGAATGCATTAACACCGATGTTGTTTGCATCCCTTTCCGTAATAATTGCATTGAAATGCGGTCTGTTCAATATCGGCATTTCAGGGCAGATGCTGGCAGGAGCTTTTACTGCAACGGTTCTGGTGGGATACTCTTCCCTTCCGTCTGTTATAGCCAAACCCCTTGTAGTCATCATAGGTTTTACGGCAGGCGCACTGGTAGGAGCCTTAGTCGGATACTTAAGGCACAGCTTCAATATCAACGAAGTCGTTTCCACGATAATGTTAAATTATATCATACAGTATATTGTAAGCTTCTGCATCAATTCATTCTATGTGGACCCCGTATCCAGACAGTCCAGGAACGTAGGCGCAAACAGCCGTCTTACACTTGTAGACACCCTGATTGGCAACTATAAGCTGGATATTCCTCTGGGAATCATTCTGGCGGCGGCAGGAATCGCCGTAACGGCTTTTTTGTTTAAAAAGACCACTCTTGGATTTGAAATCAAAGCTGTGGGCAGCAGTGTCAGGGCTGCCGAATATGCCGGTATTCAGGTAGGACGTACCAGAATTCTGGCCATGATGCTTTCAGGCGGTTTCGCAGGACTTGCCGGAGTCACATATTACCTCGGTTATTTCGCTTCCATACAACCGCGTGTACTTGCAAGCACAGGCTATGACGCAATTGCGGTAGCGCTGCTTGGAAACAGCTCACCCATAGGTATCATCTTCTCCTCTTTCCTGATTACCGTAATCTCTAAAGGGAGTACTTATATGAGTTCATCATCAGGTGTGCAGCCGGAAATTGCCTCTGCCATCACGGGTGTTATTTTATTATTCAGTGCCTGTGGCGCTTACGTGAAATATAAAGTCAACAGATGGAAGGAGGAACACTGATGAATACCATTATAATTGACGGACTCTCATTTGCCCTGCCTCTGTTTATTATGGCAATTGGCGGAATCTATTGTGAAAGAAGCGGTATCACCAACCTCGCTATTGAGGGACTTCAAGGTTTCGGCGCTTTCTGCGGTGCACTGTTTGCATTCTGTATCGCCGGTAACTTTGCGGGTAATTCACCCATACCCTTTTATTTTGCTATGCTGTTCGCATTTTTAGGCGGAATGCTCTTTTCACTTATCCATGCGATGCTGTGCATTAAATTCAAGGCAAATCAGGTAATAAGCGGCGTTGTCATCAATATACTTGCCATGGCGCTTACGGAATTCCTGACCAAACAGATTAACGCCAGCGTATTCGGCGCTGCCTCCAATAAAATTTTACTGGGTGTTTCATCAAGGCTTACCATTCCCGTTATATCCAAAATCCCGGTACTTGGCGCTGTATTTACTAACCTTTATCCTTTTGAAATCGTAATCGTGGTAATTGCCTTCATAGCATGGTTTGTTCTTTACAAGACCAGATTCGGGCTTCACCTTCGCGCCTGCGGCGACAATCCCCACGCAGTTGATGCTGCCGGAATCAATGTCAGCAAGGTAAGACTGATAGCGGTTATGGCTTCCGGCGCTTTTTCAGGACTTGGCGGTATCTGCTTTGCATACTCTATTTCAGCGAATTTTTCATCCAATATTTATTCCGGATACGGATATCTCGCAATCGCGGCGCTGATATTCGGCAACTGGAAGATTATGCCTACGCTGGGAGCATGCCTGCTCTTCGGAATCGCAAGGTCTACGGGCTATGAAATTGTCAAGATACTGGGAATGCCTAGCACATATCAGGATCTTGTGATGCTGCTTCCTTATGTGCTGACGCTTCTGATGCTGATATTCTTTAGTAAGAAGAATCATTCGCCTAAGGCGCTTGGGGAGATTTATGATAAGGGGGCTAGGTAGAAGATAATAATATGTAGTGAATAGATTGAGGCACAAGTGTTACTATGTGAGGCGCGCTTTCGCTCCGTTTCGGACGCAGCGGTACATAAGGCTGCAAAACACGCAGCCTAAATACCGGCGTCCTCTAAGGGCCTCACATAGTAACACTTGTGCCTCAATCTTACAGAACATATAATATTGCCTACTAAGAGTCATTGAAGAATATTGTACTCCCTTTTCGGAAAAGTGTTTCTATTAACTACTCCACAAACTTGAGTTTGCTTATCGCCTTCTATTTAGACATTTTGGAATTATGAAACTTCCTAATACATATATACCACATAGATATACAAATATATTACCCACATGTGAATATAAGGTAAAACGTCCATTTGTGATGACCTGTGCAGCTAAAGTTTTTGTATCTGATTGAAAATAATTTGTCTGTGCAAGTAT
>JAAUZS010000141.1 GCA_014804495.1 Lachnospiraceae bacterium | reverse complement strand
ATTATGTTTATATCTGTGAGAATAATACGATTTACGGCACGAAATTTCACACGCTGCCTGATACCAAAGGCAAGATTCTGGTCTCTGATGTTTCATCCTGTTTCTTATCAGAGCCGATGGATGTGACCAAATATGGCATGGTTTATGCGGGAGTGCAGAAGAATGTTGGTCCTGCAGGCACACAGGTTGTCATCATCAGGGAAGACCTTTTGACAGACGATGTTCTGCCTTGTACTCCTACCATGATGAAATATAAGATTCACGCGGACAACGATTCGTTATATAATACGCCTCCGAGCTACGGAATATATATCTGCGGCAAGGTGTTTAAGTGGCTGTTAAAGAATGGCGGATTAAGCGCTATGAAAGAATTAAACGAGAAAAAAGCGGCGGTGTTATATAACTTTTTGGATGAGAGCAGCCTTTTCAAGGGAACTGTCAGAAAAGAAGACCGCTCACTTATGAATGTACCTTTTGTTACAGGCGATGAGGAAATGGATGCGAAGTTCATTAAGGAAGCAACTGCTGCCGGATTCGTCAATCTAAAAGGACACAGAAGCGTAGGCGGTATGCGTGCGAGCATCTATAATGCAATGCCGATTGAGGGCGTGGAGAAACTTGTTGAATTCATGAAAGAATTTGAGAAGAATAGTAAATAAATAAAGGAGCATGGATACTATTATGTTTAAATATTATTGTTTAAATCCCATATCAACGGTAGGAACCGAAAAATTCAGTGCGCAGTACACGAAGACTGAGAACATAGAGGAAGCTGAAGGGATATTAGTCAGAAGCGCTTCCATGCATGAAATGGAAATGCCCGAAAATCTCCTTGCTGTCGCAAGAGCGGGTGCGGGCGTTAATAATATCCCTATTGACAAATGTGCAGAGAAGGGAATTGTTGTATTCAATACTCCCGGCGCTAATGCAAACGGTGTAAAGGAACTGGTTATTGCCGGAATGCTTCTGGCGTCAAGAGATGTTGTAGGCGGCATTGAATGGGTTCTGGAAAACCAGAGCGATGAAAATATTGCCAAAACAGCGGAAAAAGCAAAGAAAAACTTCGCGGGAACGGAAGTTTATGATAAAAAACTCGGAATTATCGGACTTGGCGCTATCGGTGTCAAAGTTGCCAATGTAGCTAAGCATCTGGGTATGGAAGTATATGGATATGATCCGTATGTTTCGGTAGACGCCGCATGGAACTTAAGCCGCGATGTCAAGCATGTACTGAATGTAGATGAAATCTATGAGAGCTGCGATATTATCACTATTCACGTTCCGCTCATGGATGCAACCAAAGGTATGATAAATAAGGATGCCATAGATAAGATGAAAGATGGCGTGATTTTACTGAACTTTGCAAGAGACCTTCTTGTGGATGAAAAAGCTGTCTTGGATGGCATCAAGGCAAATAAAATTCGTAAATACGTTACGGATTTCCCTAATGCTACAACAGCAGGTCAAGAAGGCTGTATTGTCATTCCTCATCTTGGTGCATCTACGGAGGAATCTGAGGATAACTGTGCTAAGATGGCGGTAAAAGAGCTGATGGACTATCTGGAAAACGGTAATATCATCAACAGCGTCAACTATCCTAAATGTGATATGGGAGTCTGCACACAGGCAGGGCGTATTGCCATTTTCCATAAAAACATTGCCAATATGATTACTAAATTTACGGCATGTTTCGGTGATAACGGCATTAATATTTCCGATATGATGAATAAATCCAAAGGGGAAGTAGCATATACCATGCTCGATATTGAAGCACCGGCATCTGGCGACATTATTAATAAGTTAGAATCTATAGAGGGCGTTTTCCGTGTAAGAGTTATCAAATAGGAAATCATATCCTCCGGCAGGGTGACATATTCGGTATCATAAATTAAGGCAGCGCTATAGGTTTTCTTTTTTGGCGCCGCCTTTTTTCTCGTTTTACACTAATCCGCTGTCGCGCAATTCCGATTGAAACTGCGTTTCCGCCTTCATGGCAACTTCACTTGCAAGGTCCATATAAAGAATAAATACATCTTCTACTGACATTCCTTTTTCCTTGGCAATTTCCTCCATAACAGGTTTTAATTTTTCAAGCTGGTAGGAAATCGGCGTTTTCTGTGGGTCGATATCTGCCAGAGTTTTTTCTGCGTAAGCATTGATTTTACTAAGAATTTCTGCATGTTCCGGAGTCATCCTATCACTTCCTTTCTCTTCAAACAGTGTTATTTTAACATTGAATGCTTGTGCTGTACAAGCATTTTTGATAAAATATGAGATAGATTTAGTAAATTACAAAATAAGGAAAAATTGGAGAAAAAAGAATGGCTGATATAATTCCATTTAAAGCGCTTAGACCAAGGGCTGATTTGGTAGAAAAAATTGCTGCACTGCCATATGATGTATACAGCAGGGAGGAAGCAAGAAGGAAAGTGACGGGAGATTCATATTCTTTTCTGAGGATAGACAGGGCAGAGACACAGTTTCCGGAAGGCTATGATATGTATGCACCGGAAGTTTATGAAAAAGCCCGTGATATACTTAATGATATGATATTTAAAGGGGAGTTTATAAAGGAAGAGGCTCCGGCTTATTATGTATATGAACTTGTGATGAATGGCAGACCGCAGACAGGAATTGTAGCCTGCGCGTCCGTAGACGATTATGAGAATCAGGTTATTAAGAAACATGAGAATACGCGTGCGGAGAAGGAGGCTGACAGAATCCGGCATGTGGATATCTGTAATGCCCAGACAGGACCGATTTTTCTTGCCTACAGACAAAGAGAGAATATTAATGAACAGATAGAAAAAGCGAAGAAAACGCAGCCTTTATATGATTTTACGGCAGATGACGGAATCATTCACAGAGTATGGCTGATTGATGATTCAGATTCGGTACGTGCGATTAAAGAAGGCTTTGCACAGGTGGAATCAGTCTATATTGCAGACGGACACCACAGATGCGCTTCTGCCGTCAGGGTTTCTAATATGCGCAGGGAGCAGAATCCTGATTATACCGGCAGCGAGGAATTTAATTATTTTCTGTCGGTTCTGTTTCCGGATGAGCAGCTGCTTATCATGGACTATAACAGAGTTGTCAAATCTTTAAACGGATATACGGAAGAAGAATTTTTGGAAAAGACAAATGAAATTTTTGATACTAAAGAAATGGGAAAAGAACCGTACAGACCTGCAAAAAAGGGTGAAATCGGAATGTATCTTAAAGATACATGGTACAGACTTTCCATAAAAGAGGATATGATGACAGGAGACCCTGTGGATGACTTGGACGTAGCTGTTTTGCAGAAATATTTATTACAGCCCGTACTTGGTATTCTTGACCCAAAGGTTGATGGAAGAATAGATTTCGTCGGAGGAATCAGGGGGCTTGGCGAACTTGAAAGAAGAGTTAAAACAGACTGCAAGGCAGCGTTTGCCATGTATCCCACCGACATTCATGAATTGTTTGCGGTTTCAGATGCCGGAAAGCTGATGCCGCCTAAATCAACATGGTTTGAACCGAAGCTTCGCAGCGGAATATTCATACATTCGCTTGAAGACTAAGCAGAACCGCACCTTATTTTGTACAACAAACGGTTTGAAATAGTAGTTTTGCAATCACCTATAATAATGTAGCGATAGAAGGGAGCAGACGGATATGAATAAGAAACTCTATAAATTGATGAACTGGGCGGAGATTGAGGGAGTTATTTATTCCGAATCGGACAATCCGCATCAAATATTAGGGGCTCATGTGAGCGGGAATAATGTTTTGATTCAGACCTTTATGCCGGGGGCTAAAAGTGTCCGTATTCAGCCGGATTCGGGCGACAAGAGTTATCAGATGGATCTCGTCGATGAAGAGGGCTTTTATGCAGCGCTGATTCCGGGAAAGACTATTTTTTCATATGATTATATTGTGGAATACGAAGACGGTACATTGAAAAAAATCAAGGATGCATATAATTATAAGCCGCAGATCACCAAAAGTGATACTGACAAGTTTAATGCAGGAATACATTATACAATTTATGAAAAGCTTGGTGCGCATCCGATGGAAATAGACGGAGTTAAAGGCGTTTATTTTGCAGTGTGGGCGCCGAATGCAATTCGCGTCAGCGCGGTTGGTGATTTTAACGGATGGGATGGCAGAGTCCATCAGATGAGAAGACTGTGGGATTCCGGTATTTTTGAAATTTTTATTCCGGGAGTTAAAGAAGGTGACTGCTATAAATTTGAATTGAAGGTAAAAGGAGGTCTTACCTATCTGAAAGCGGATCCATATGCATTCGGTCAGCAGCTTCGTCCGGAAACGGCATCTGTTGTCAGGGAAATTAAAGGTTTCAACTGGAACGATGAAAAATGGATGAAAAAACGTAAAACAGCTCAGGATGTAAATGCTCCAATCAGCATTTATGAGCTGTATCTTGGCTCTTTTGCCAAACCGGAGGATGGAAGCCCGTATCTGAACTACAGGGAACTGGCGCCTAAGATTATCGATTATGTTAAGAAAATGAATTATACACATATAGAGCTGATGCCTGTGATGGAGCATCCGCTGGATAATTCATGGGGATATCAGGTTATCGGTTATTATGCGCCAACCTCTCGGTATGGTACGGCAGAAGATTTTATGTATTTTATGAATGAAATGCATAAGGCGGATATCGGTGTCATTCTGGATTGGGTGCCTGCTCATTTTCCAAGGGATACACACGGACTCTCTAACTTTGACGGTACCTGCCTTTATGAGCATGCGGATCCGCGTCAGGGAAGCCATCCTCATTGGGGAACTCTCATTTATAATTACGGAAGACCGGAAGTAAGAAATTATCTGATTGCCAATGCTTTGTACTGGATAGAGCAATATCATGCAGACGGTATCCGCATGGACGCAGTAGCATCGATGCTTTATCTGGATTACGGCAAGAGTGACGGACAGTGGGTGGCTAATATCTATGGCGGCAATGAGAATCTTGAAGCGGTAGAGTTCTTAAAGCACCTTAATTCCGTTATGAAAAAGAGAAATGACGGTGTGCTGATGATAGCGGAAGAATCGACAGCATGGCCGAAGGTGACAGGTGAGCTTAATGATGACGGACTCGGTTTTGACTTAAAATGGAATATGGGATTTATGAATGATTACTTAAGTTATATCAAAAATGACCCGTATTTCCGTTCCGGCTGTCATAATAACCTGACATTCAGTATGATTTATGCGTATAGCGAGAATTTTGTACTTGTATTTTCCCATGATGAAGTTGTCCATGGAAAGGCTACCATGCTTGGAAAGATGCCGGGTGAAAATAAGGATAAGTTTGCGAACCTGAGGCTGACCTATGCTTATCTGATGACGCATCCCGGTAAAAAGTTGTACTTCATGGGACAGGATATCGGGGAATATAATGAATGGAATGAGGAACGTGCTGTAGAATGGGGGTTGTTAGAGCAGTCGGAGCATAAGAAGCTGAATAAACTGGTTTCTGATCTGAACAAGTTATATACATCTCTTCCCGCCCTATATAAGAAAGATGATTCATGGGAAGGCTTTGAGTGGATTAACTGCATAACGCCGCAGGCATGTATGCTTTCTTATATCCGTAAGTCTGATAAGGAAGAAGATACTTTGATTGTAGTTGCCAATTTTGCAAATACTAAGCAGGACTTTACCGTAGGCGTACCATATGAGGGTAAATATAAAGAGATTCTCAATACAGATGCGGTATCTTACGGAGGCAGCGGAACAGTTAATGCAAAGGAAAAGCAGACTATTGATAAAGAATGGGATGGGAAGCCTTATGCGATTGAAATGGTGAGTGCGCCGCTTTCTATTAGTATATTTGCATATACGCCATATACTAAACAGGAAAAAGCTACAATTGACAGGGCAAAAGCTGAAGCTATCCGTAAGGCAAAAGAAGAAGAAGAAAAGCGTCAGGCTATGGAAGCAGCAAGAATTACCGCCCTGGAAGCCAAAGAAGCTGAAGAAACTGCAAAAAGAGCAATGCAGGAAGCGGAAGAAAAGGCAAAGGCAGCGAGAGAGGCGGCCGAAAGACTGAAGAAGATAACGGAGAAAGAGAAAACAACAGATAAAAGAAAAACAGCTGTGAAAGAAAAAACAACGGGAAAAGTAAAAACAGGGCAGAAAGATAAAGCAAATGAAAAGAAGGAAGAGAAGTAAAGAGCATGAATGAACTGTCAGAAATAGAAGCAATTGCAGGGGAAGAAATTAACGTGGGATTAATACAATCTTTCTTAGGGGAACTGCCTGATAAGGCGCTGCGTTTCGGCATCAGAGTGTTGCTTGCACTAATTGTATTTTTTATTGGCTCGCAGCTTATTAAGCTTGTCCGCCGGATTCTTAAGAAATCCATGAAGCGGAGTAATGCCGATGTAGGAGTGGTGCAGTTTCTTGATTCCTTTATAAAAATTACATTATATGTGATTCTGATTTTTGCAATTGCTTCCGGATTTGGTCTGGATGCAGCAAGCGTGGTGGCGCTTCTTGGTTCGGCAGGAGTTGCGATTGGCCTTGCCATACAGGGAAGTCTTTCTAACTTTGCAGGCGGCGTATTGATTCTGTTGATGAAGCCTTTTAAAGTGGGAGATTATATCATTGCTGAAAACGGAAATGAAGGAACCGTAACTGAGATACAGATCTTCTATACTAAGCTTGCTACTGCGGATAACAGGGTCGTTGTAATTCCAAACGGAGCTCTGTCTAATTCAAGCCTTATTAATGTAAGTGCGATGCCGCGACGCAGAATAGATATTTCCGTGGGTATTTCATATAAAGCAGACATCCGCAAGGCAAGAGAAGCATTGATAAAGCTGATGGAAAATGATGAGAAGGTATTGCAGGAGCAGGAAAAGAGGGTATTTGTCAGTTCCTTAGGAGAGAGCGCCGTAATACTTGGAATTCGCTGCCATACGGCATCTGAGGACTTCTGGGAGACTAAGTGGAGATTAACCGAAAATATAAAGTATGCTTTAGATGAGGAGGGTATTTCTATTCCTTATAACCAGCTTGACGTGCATCTGAATCCGTAAACAAGTTGAAAAAAATTCACAAGGTGAAAATAAAATTTCACAAGGTGAAAATGAATTTTCACCTGCAAAGTTTTGAAGAAATATTAATTCGTTCTTGCAAAAAGGGGAATAACCATTTATAATAACATTTGGTAAGCTGGAATAGCGCAGTCGGTAGCGCAACTGATTCGTAATCAGTAGGTCGAGGGTTCGAGTCCCTTTTCCAGCTTTTTACTATTTCTGGGGAGTGCGTATGAAGTTCATTTCTTTATCCAAATCCGAAGCAGTTGTTGATAAAAGTATATTAAAAGAAGAATTCAAAGCGGCGGTTAGAACAGGAGAAGGCAGACTTGGAGACTGTCATCTGTTTTACCGCTATTTTATTAATGTAAAATATGTTTCATATCTGAATATAAACAAAGCATATCTTAGAATCGAGAGCGGAGAGTCAGGCGAATTCCTGCTGAGAGAGTCCTATCTTATTTTGTTTTTTGCTGATGGTACGGAAGTCAAGCTGCGTTTTGAACGTGAAGAAAACGTGAGGACACTTCTGGAATATCTTAACGAAAACTATCCCAATATTGAAATTGGTTATAAGAAAAACAAAGAAATCTAATATCATCCAAAATATTATCTAAATATTATTATACAATACCTTGACATATCTTTTTATAATGATACAATATGTAGTATACAATATATAGTGCTTGTAAACTATATATGGTATTAAAATGTATACAACATATGGTTGTTGGGGGTCAGGTATGAAGATTATTAAAAGAAGCGGTGCAGAAGTAGCCTTTGATTTGGAGAAAATTTCGTCGGCGATACGAAAAGCCAATAATAGCGTCGAAGGAATGGAAAAAATTTCGGAAGAAGAAATCGATGAGATTTCTAAGGTGGTTGCCGAGCATTGCGAAGAAATGAAGCGTTCTCCGAATGTAGAAGAAATTCAGGATATGGTGGAAAACCAGTTGATGAAGCACAACGCCTATTCTATGGCCAGAAATTATATTACTTACAGATATAGACGTGCCCTTGTGCGTAAGTCCAATTCTACAGACCAGCAGATTTTAAGCCTTTTGGAATGTAATAATGAGGAAGTAAAGCAGGAGAATTCCAATAAGAATCCGACTGTGAACAGTGTGCAGCGTGATTATATGGCAGGAGAAGTCAGTAAAGATATTACAAAGAGATTCCTGCTGCCGCCTGACATAGTAGAAGCTCATGAACAGGGCATAATACATTTCCATGATGCGGATTATTTTGCACAGCACATGCACAACTGCTGTCTGGTTAATCTGGAAGATATGCTGCAGAATGGAACTGTGATAAGCGAGACTATGATTGATACGCCAAAGAGTTTTTCTACGGCATGTAATGTTGCTACGCAGTGTATAGCACAGATTGCCAGTTCACAGTACGGCGGACAGAGCATATCGTTGGCGCATTTGGCGCCTTTTGTGCAGGTGAGCCGCGAGAAGCTGCGCAGGGTTGTCAGAGAGGAAATGGAAGCCGCCGGGGTTGCAGTATCTGAGGAACAGATAAATAAAATTGCTGAGGTGCGTGTCAGAGAGGAAATCAACCGTGGAGTACAGATGATACAGTATCAGGTTATTACGCTGATGACTACCAATGGGCAGGCTCCGTTTGTTACCGTATTTATGTATATTGATGAAGCTCCTGAAGGACAGACCAGAGACGACCTTGCAATGGTGATCGAGGAGATGCTGAATCAGCGTATCCGCGGTGTTAAGAATGAAAAAGGCGTATTTATTACACCTGCGTTTCCGAAGCTGATTTATGTTTTGGAAGAAGATAATATCCATGAAGACAGTAAATATTGGTATCTGACTGAGCTTGCGGCTAAGTGTACTGCCAAGAGAATGGTTCCCGATTATATCTCTGAGAAGATTATGAAAAAATTGAAAGACGGCAATTGTTATACCTGTATGGGCTGCCGTTCTTTCCTGACAGTATATCATGATGAGAATAATAAGCCTAAATTTTACGGAAGATTCAATCAGGGCGTTGTGACGTTAAATTTGGTAGATATTGCTTGTTCATCAGGAAAAGATGTAGATAAATTCTGGAAGATATTTGATGAAAGGCTGGAGTTATGTAAACGCGCTCTTATGTGCAGACACGACAGGCTGAAAGGAACTCCATCTGATGTTGCCCCGATTCTATGGCAGTATGGTGCGCTGGCAAGGCTTAAAAAAGGTGAACCAATAGATAAACTGCTTTATGGCGGATACTCCACGATTTCACTTGGGTATGCCGGACTGTGCGAATGCACAAGATATATGACAGGAAAGTCTCATACGGATCCGGAAGCAACACCGTTTGCATTAGAGGTTATGCAGCGTTTGAATGCGGCTTGTAAGAAATGGGCGAAGGAAACAAATATTGATTTCAGCTTATATGGTACACCTTTAGAGTCTACGACTTATAAATTCTCCAAATGCTTACAGAAACGTTTTGGTATTATTTCAGGCGTAACGGATAAGAGTTATATTACAAACAGCTATCATGTGCATGTGACAGAAGATATCAATGCGTTTGATAAGCTTACATTTGAATCGCAGTTTCAGGAATTGTCTCCGGGCGGTGCAATAAGCTATGTGGAAGTACCAAATATGGAGAATAATATTGATGCGGTGCTTGCTGTTATGAAACATATTTATGATAATATCATGTATGCGGAACTGAATACCAAGAGTGACTATTGTCAGGTCTGCGATTATCATGGAGAGATTAAAATCGTGACAGATAGCGACGGTAAATTGGTTTGGGAGTGCCCGAACTGCGGAAACAAAGACCAGAATAAAATGAATGTGGCAAGACGTACCTGCGGATATATCGGCACACAATTCTGGAATCAGGGTCGGACGCAGGAGATTAAAGAAAGAGTTTTGCATCTGTGATAAGCGAAAACCTGCGGTTATCGCTGCAAGAATTGCGGTGCAATTCTCGCGGGATGTGAGGGATATAAATGTATTATTCGGAAATAAAAGAATGTGATATCGCCAATGGTCCGGGGGTAAGGGTCACGCTGTTCGTGAGTGGCTGCACCCATCACTGCAAAGGCTGCTTTAACGAGATGACATGGGATTTTCAGTATGGCAGGCAGTTTGGGGAAGAGGATATAGAGAAAATTCTAAAGCTTCTGGAGCCATCTTATATAGCGGGTTTGACCCTGCTTGGCGGCGAGCCGATGGAATATGTGAATCAACAGGGGCTTTTGCCCCTGCTTCGCAGTGTAAAGGAAAAATATCCGGAAAAATCCGTCTGGTGTTATACAGGTTATCTGTACGATAAGGATATATTACAGGATTTCTGTAAAAAATGGCAGGAAACTGAAGAAATGCTTTCATATCTGGACGTTATAGTGGATGGAGAATTTGTGGAAGAACTTAAGGATATCAGTCTGCGATTTAGAGGCTCCTCAAATCAGAGAATCATCGATGTGAAAAAATCCATGAATACAGGAGAAATTGTTCAGTTTACCTTTTTGTAGTGATGTTCCATACTCTGAATAAGCTTATACAGTACCATAGCGATAGCGCATAGAATAATAATTGATGTTATCACCATATTTAACTGGAATACCTGCGAACCATATATTATCAGATATCCGAGACCGCGTCTTGCCGCAAGAAATTCTCCTATGATTACTCCTACAAGGCAAAGACCGATATTGACTTTCATATTGCTGATTATCAGAGGAATGGAGCTTGGGAGAATTACTTTAAACAAGGCATCTTTCCTGTTGCCGCCGAGAGTAATAATAAGCTTGAGCATATCGTCATCCGCCTGACAAAATCCTGTGTAAAGGCTGATAATGGAGCCGAATATGGCAACTGAGATACCGGCGACTATGATTGTCTTAGAACCCGTGCCAAGCCATACGATGAGAAGAGGTGCAAGTGCTGATTTGGGAAGCGAATTCAGCACGACAAGATACGGCTCCAGAATTTCTGACAGACTGCCCTGATACCATAGCAGCATAGCAATAGAAAGGCTAAAGAATGTGACAAGCAGGAAACTTATTAAGGTTTCAAGCAGTGTGATGCCTGTATGATTGAAAAACGATGAATCCAAGATCATGCGGTATAGGTGGCTTACAATCGCGGTAGGTGAGCTGAAAAAGAATATATCCACATATCCAAATCTCGTTGAAAATTCCCAGACAGCTAAAAAAATAATCAGAATAAGAAGGCGAAAAAATGTTATAATATGATGATGCCTGCGATGGGCGAGAATATATGCCTGTTGATTTGTCAGGACTTCTTTTTTATGTTTGTGTGTCTGTCGGTTTGTCTGAAAAATCATCTGATAACTCCTTCCATAATATATTGAAATAAGTCTGATATTCTGCTGTATTCCGTATAGAAATGGCATCGCTGCGATCAATGGCATACGAAACCGGCAGTTCGTATTTTACACTTGACGGACGTCCGGATAAGACGAGAACCCTGTCTGCTAAAGTAACTGCTTCGGACAAGTCGTGGGTAATCAGAATTGCGGTTTTGCCGGCGCTTCTGATGATACTGCCGATATCGGCAGATACATTCATTCTGGTCTGAAAGTCCAATGCACTGAAAGGCTCATCTAACAAAAGCACATCCGGTTTAACGGCCATGGTGCGTATTAGCGCTGCCCGCTGCCTCATTCCGCCGGACAGTTCGGAGGGTTTTTTATTTTTGAATGAATCAAGCCCATAATCCTTAAGCAGCTGCAATACATAATCTATATTTTCCTGTGTCAATTTCTTATTTAATTCCAATCCCAGGATAACATTCTGATAGATTGTTCTCCATTCAAACAGATGGTCATGCTGAAGCATATAACCTATTGTTGATTCACGACTGAAAGAAAGCGTTCCGCTTTCAGGTTCTAACAGCCCTGCAATGATAGAGAGGAGAGTTGATTTACCGCATCCGCTGGGACCTACAATTGCCAGAAATTCTCCTTCTTTTACCTGAAATGTTATTCCTGATAAGGCGGCTGTCTCACCTTTAAGATTGTGGTATGAATAGGAAATGTTTTCCAAAGATAAAATAGACGGCATTNTGATATATCTCCTCCGTGTTTATAAGATATTTTATGAAAGAATTGCAAATGTGTGTTTCAAATACAAAATTAGCGAACGGGAAATTTGGAAAATTAGTGAAAAATTAGTAAAGCGCAATATTGAAATATAAGGGCATTTATGATATCATCAAATTCAGATTTAATAAATTTGTAACAGATGTATGGAAAGGAGCATGAATATTTATATGGCACAGCTTTGGGGAGGTCGTTTTACCAAGGAAACAGANAAGCTTGTATACAATTTTAATGCTTCTATAGCTTTTGACAAGAAATTTTACGCACAGGATATAGAGGGAAGTATAGCCCATGTTGTGATGCTTGAGAAACAGGGGATACTTACTGAGGATGAGAAGAATGAGATTGTAAAAGGTCTGACCGGAATCAGACAGGATATAGAGAACGGAACTTTGCACATTACGGAGGAGTNCGAAGACATTCACAGTTTTGTGGAGGCTAATCTGATAGAGCGCATTGGGGATGCAGGGAAAAAGCTGCATACCGGAAGGAGCCGTAACGATCAGGTNGCTCTGGATATGAANTTGTANACAAGAATTGAAGTTCTTAATGTGANCGAACTGCTGAAAGAACTGCTTAANACNCTGATACAGATAATGGACGAAAATGTTGAAACATATATGCCGGGATTTACGCATATGCAGAAAGCGCAGCCTGTCACNCTGGCGCATCATATCGGTGCATATTTTGAAATGTTCAAAAGAGACAGATTAAGGCTTAAGGATATTTATCATCGGATGAATTATTGTCCTCTTGGAGCGGGTGCGCTNGCCGGAACTACTTATCCGCTGGATAGATATTATACCGCGTCTTTGCTTGGTTTTGAAGCGCCGACTTTGAACAGCATGGACTCCGTTTCCGACAGAGATTATGTGATAGAATTTCTGTCTGCGCTTTCTACGATTATGATGCACTTAAGCNGGTTCTGTGAAGAAATCATTATCTGGAATTCCAATGAATATCGTTTTGTGGAAATTGATGATGCATATGCAACGGGAAGCAGCATTATGCCGCAGAAAAAAAATCCCGATATCGCNGAACTGATTCGAGGTAAGACCGGAAGGGTATATGGGGCTCTTATTTCCATACTGACTACAATGAAGGGTATACCGCTTGCATATAATAAGGATATGCAGGAAGACAAAGAACTTACTTTTGATGCCATAGATACGGTAAAAGGNTGCATTATGCTGTTTGACGGTATGATTAAGACCATGAAATTCAATAAACCGGTTATGGAGAAAAGCGCAATGATGGGNTTNACAAANGCAACCGATGCGGCGGATTATCTGGTTGGAAAAGGAGTGCCCTTCAGGGATGCACACAGCATAATCGGTAAACTGGTTCTGTACTGTATTGATAAAGGCTGTGCGATTGACGAACTGACTATAGAAGAACTGAAAAGTATCAGCACGGTTTTTGAACAGGATATATATGACGCGATAAGCTTAAAGACTTGCGTGGAGAAACGACTTACAGTAGGCGCTCCGGGGTCTGAGGCAATGCGTAAGGTGATTCAGGCAGAAAAAGAATATCTTGCAGAAGACTAGNTAATATACAACAGTGGTAAAGGAGAAGAATTTAGATGAGCGAGAAATTAAGAGTAGGAATTTTAGGCGGAACAGGCATGGTAGGGCAGAGATTTATTGCNCTGTTAGAGAATCA
Source organism: Lachnospiraceae bacterium (assembly GCA_014804495.1). Classification (GTDB taxonomy): domain Bacteria; phylum Bacillota; class Clostridia; order Lachnospirales; family Lachnospiraceae; genus UBA3282. Next base: position 14,765 of record JAAUZS010000141.1, on the reverse strand, counting down.
CCCATGGTTCGAAGTGACGACGATTGCAGCAAGCCCCAGATCTGCCGGCATGACATATGAGGAAGCGGTAAGCGGAAGATGGAAGATGGATACTCCGATTCCGGAGGCTGTTAAGAAAATNATTGTTTTAAATGTCAATGAAGTGGAAAAGGTAGCTTCCGAAGTTGATTTTGTATTTTCGGCAGTGGATATGACTAAGGACGAGATTAAGAAAATCGAGGAGGANTACGCTAAAACAGAGACGCCTGTAGTTTCCAACAACAGCGCTCACAGATGGACTCCTGATGTGCCNATGGTAGTACCGGAAATAAATCCGGAACATTTTGATGTGATTGAATCACAGAAAAAAAGACTTGGCACCACCAGAGGCTTTATTGCAGTCAAACCCAACTGTTCCATTCAAAGCTATGCACCGGTATTGACAGCATGGAAAGAGTTTGAGCCATATGAGGTNGTNGCGACTACATATCAGGCNATTTCAGGTGCCGGNAAGACATTNAAGGATTGGCCGGANATGGTCGAAAATGTAATTCCGTATATNGGTGGGGAAGAAGAAAAGAGTGAAAAAGAGCCATTGAGAATCTGGGGAAAAGTGGAAAACGGTGAAATAGTTCCTGCCACCTCACCCGTTATTACCTGCCAGTGCATCCGTGTACCGGTTTTAAACGGGCATACGGCGGCGGTNTTCGTTAAATTCAGGAAAAANCCTACTAANGAACAGCTTATNGAGAAACTGNTNCAATTTAAAGGACTTCCGCAGGAACTGGAGCTGCCAAGTGCACCGAAGCAGTTTATACAGTATCTGGAAGAAGATAATCGCCCACAGGTAAAACTTGATGTGGATTTTGAAAGAGGNATGGGAGTAAGCGTAGGACGTCTGAGGGAAGACAGTGTATATGACTGGAAATTTGTAGGTCTTTCCCATAATACGGTACGCGGCGCTGCAGGGGGNGCAGTTCTGTGTGCAGAGACNTTGAAAGCAAAGGGGTATATAACAAAAAAATAGAAGCATTTGCAGGCAACAGGAACTATAGACATTATAATGTATGGGTGGAAATACTATGAGTGAGATAAATAGCCAGATAGATGCACTGAATTCAATGAATGAGAAATTGATGAAGGACTCTAAGATACTTAAAATAATATGTGATACTTCCAACAGTGCATTTCTTTACTATAATTTTGAAGAAGACAGTGTGCAGACCATAGCAAATTGGGATTATTTTTTCGATTTTGAAGTGACAGAGCATAAGGACTTCTATAAATTTTATGAATGCGTGGAAGAGAAATATGCTTCTCCGCTGCGTGAGACTCTTTATATAGAGAAGAGAGGATTAAAGTCCTCGACTATAGATGTCAAAATGAAAGGAAGCAGGATGTGGCTTGAGATAGAGTCTGACATTATCTATGATGATGNCATGCATCCTGTGGAAAAGATAATCCGTTTTAAAGATGTAACTAAGTTCAATTCACAGAATGACGAATTGACCTATATGGCGTATTACGATTTATTGACAGGTCTGTATAATAGGAATTATTTTGTTCGTCTGCTGGGGGAATTTGTCAGCAGGGCGAAGGAGAATGACAAAAAGGTAGCTGTCATGTTCCTTGATTTGGATGATTTCAGGAAAATGAATGACAGTCTCGGCATTATAATCGGAGATGAAATTGTTCAGGTCTTTGGACAGTTCTTATCTGAACTTGCAAGTGAAAATGTTATTGTATCCCATTTCAGCAGCGATCTTTATTGTATTGGAATTTATGATCCGTGCGGGGACTATAGCGTTGACGCAATTTGCGGGAAAATATTCAAAAGATCGGAAAAACCTTATAAACTTAGCAGCGGACGTAGCCTGACACTTACGGTTTCTATAGGAGTNGCNGAATATCCTGAAGCNGCNACAACNGCATTGGAATTAATTAATTGTGCGGAAATCGTTATGATTGGTGCCAAAACTAATGGCAAAGGGCGTGTACAGTACTTTGACGGTTCTATACTGGAAGAATTCTTAAAGAACTCTAAAATAGATAACAAATTAAAAGAAGTGGATTTTTCACAGAATTTTGTAATGTATTTTCAACCGCAGTTCCATACTACGGATAAGATGCTGCGTGGTGTAGAAGCTCTTATACGCTGGAAGGATGAAAGCGGTAAGATGATCCGGCCGGATGTTTTCATACCGATTGCAGAGAAAAACGGTACCATAGTACCTATCGGCACATGGGTAATGGAAGAGAGCATACGGATTTATGCGGGATGGAAGCAGAAGTACCATTATCCCATGCTNCTTTCATTAAATGTTTCTGCCATTCAATACAAGCAGCCGGATTTTATTGATAAGCTNATTAATGTTCTGGATAAATACAGCGTTTCTCCATGCGAAATAGAATTGGAGATAACAGAATCAGTACTTATTGATGATTTCAAGGAAATNATTGAAAAACTNGCTGTGTTAAGAAAGGCCGGAATTAAAATATCTCTGGATGACTTTGGCACGGGATACTCCTCGCTTTCTTATCTGAAGGGTCTGCCGATNGATACGCTAAAGATTGATAAAACATTTATCGATACGGTCATTACAGANGAAAATACCAGGATTATTACGGAATCCATTATATACATGGTTAAAAGATTAGGCCTTGAAACAATTGCTGAAGGCGTGGAAACCCAGGAACAGTTCGATTTTCTTAACGCTATTGACTGCGACAATATACAGGGCTATTATCTGGGTAAACCTATGCCGCCGGAAGGAATTGAGGAATTAATTGAAAAAGTACATGGCTGAGAAAGGAGCATGGTAATATATATGTTGTCAGGCAGAATGCCGGAATTACAATATCTGAATCAGCACTTTGATAAAGAAGGCAGCCAGATTCTGGTCGTGTATGGACAAAAGCATATTGGAAAAACCGCTCTTGTGCGTGAGTTCGCACAGGATAAGCCCAACTTCTATTATCTTGCCAGGCCGTGTTCAGAAAGGGAGCAGAGATATCAGATGAATCTGCAGCTTAAAGCTGACAGAATAATTGATGAGTCGGAAGACAGTANATTTCCGGAATTCTCTTATATCTTTGATGCTATATGCGGCAGTGANGTCAGTAAAAAAGTCATTATTATAGATGAATTCCAAAATATAGTCAGGGCGAGCGAAACCTTTATGTCTGAGCTTGTCCGTTTTGCGCATATAAAAGAGGAGAAGCGGGGTGTGACAATCCTTTTATGCAGCTCAGCTATCGGATGGANTGAGAATAGTATGGCTGATAAAATAGGAGNTGCNGTTTCTGACATATCGGAACGGCTTAAGTTAGAAGAACTGCCTTTTTCAGATGTAGTGAATCGTTTTCCGAACTTTAGAATTGAGGAATGTGTAGAAGCATATGCTATATTGGGTGGGATGCCGGGTTTATGGAACAAGTTTGATGATAAGCTTACGATACANCAGAACATCTGCCGCAATATANTGAACCCGGACAGCTTCCTTTTTGAGGAAGGGGAGCGGATGGTNACGGAACAGCTTAGGGAAACAAGCGTATACAACACAATACTTGCTACTATAGCTTCGGGCAGCCGCAAACTGAACGATATATATGCGCATACAGAATTTTCNCGNGCCAAAATCAGTGTTTATTTAAAGAATCTTATGGATTTGGGATTGGTGGAAAAAGTATTTTCTTATAAAACGGCAGGAAGAGAAAATGCGCAGAAAGGTATNTACAGAATATCCAATCCGTTTGTNGACTTTTATTTTACCTATTTGTANCCGCATATGAGNGCGTTGCAGACNATATCTGTAGGAGAATACTATAATGAGTATATTTATCCTAAGTTTAAACGATATGTNTCAGGATACTTTAAGCGGGCGTGCCGCCAGCATTTGGAAAGACTGAATGAGCGTGGAAGATTACCGTTTAGGTTTACAAAGAGCGGTGAGTGGATCGGAAAAGAAGGAACGATTGACGTAATTGCTCAAAACGAAAANGGAGACACATTGATAGCGCTGTGTAATTGGGAAAAACCAATGATGACCTATGAGGACTATANGTGGGTCATGGACTGTGCAAAACAAGCCAAAATAAATGTTGACTATATTTATTTATATACAGCCTCCGGCTTTGATGAGAAACTGAATCTGGAAGCAAAGGTAAAACATGGTTTGAAATTGGTACAGATTACGGATATTTAAGAGGAATTATGGGAAAAAATTTGTTTATTGCAGAAAAACCCAGTGTTGCAAAAGAGTTTGCNAAAGCTTTNAAATACCACATGAGTAACANAGACGGATANATGGAGTCGGANGAGGCNCTTGTAACATGGTGTGTGGGTCATCTTNTNACGATGAGCTATCCGGAGAGTTATGACGAGAAATATAAAAAATGGTCCCTGGATACCATACCTTTTATTCCGGAGAAATTCAAATATGAAGTAATTGACAGTGTTAAAAAGCAGTTTCAGATTGTCAGCGGATTGTTAAACCGCGAAGATGTGGAAACTATTTATGTCTGTACCGACTCAGGACGAGAAGGCGAATACATATACAGACTTGTGGAACAGCAGGCGCATGTAAAAGGAAAAAACAGGAAAAGAGTATGGATAGATTCACAGACAGAAGAAGAGATTCTGCGAGGAATAAGGGAAGCAAAAGACCTGTCTGCTTATGATAATCTCAGCGATGCAGCATATCTGCGGGCGAAAGAAGATTATCTGATGGGTATTAATTTTTCAAGAGTACTGACTTTAAAATACAGCTATCCCGTGAAAACATACTTAAAGGCCGATAAAGCGGTCATATCAGTGGGCAGGGTTATGACCTGTGTACTTGGTATAGTAGTGAATAGGGAGCGGGAAATCAGAGAGTTTGTTAAAACACCGTTTTATCGTGTTATTGCCGGAATAAACATAAACGGCAAGGAATGTGAATGCGAGTGGAAAGCTGTAGAAGGTTCGCGGTATTTTGCCTCTCCGCTGTTATATAAGGATAACGGCTTTCTGGAAAGAAAAACAGCGGAAGAACTGATCCGTATTTTGCAAGAGGAGCCGGGGGCAGCTCCTATACTGGAAAGCGTGGAGAAAAAGAATGAAGTAAAAAACCCGCCGCTTCTTTATAATCTGGCGGAATTACAGAACGACTGCGCCAAACTTTTCAAGATAAGTCCTGATGAGACGCTTAGGATTGCACAGGAGTTGTATGAGAAAAAACTTACAACATATCCGCGTACAGATGCAAGAGTGCTGTCATCAGCGGTAGCTAAAGAGATACATAAGAACATAGGTGGTCTTCGGCAGTATGGAAACTGCAAAGAAGAGGCAGAGAAGGTTCTGGCAGACGGACATTATAAAAAAATCAGTAAATCCAGATATGTAAATGATAAACAGATTACAGACCATTACGCGATAATCCCTACAGGTCAGGGTTTTGGCAGTATTAACAGCTTAAGTCCCACAGCGGCTAAGGTATATGAGTGTATTGCAAGAAGATTTTTAAGTATTTTTTATCCGCCGGCGGTATACAGAAAAATTTCCATGAAAGTGAATATAAATGGAGAGTACTTTTTTTCAAATTTCAAGGTTCTGGTTGATGAAGGCTATCTTAAAGTGATGCAATACTCATTTACAAAAAAGAAAACTGCAAATGCCGAAGATGGTGATAACAAGTCTAAAGAAGACGCAGAAGAGCAGGACGCCTGTGATGCATCATTCGTAGAGGTTATAAGCGGACTTAAAAAAGGCTCAGAACTCAACTTAAAATCATATGAAATAAAGGAGGGGGAAACTTCCGCGCCGAAACGATACAATTCCGGAACTATGATTCTGACAATGGAAAATGCAGGACAGTTTATTGAAGATGATGAACTTCGTGCCCAGATTAAAGGGAGCGGTATCGGAACTTCCGCGACGAGAGCAGAAATACTGAAGAAACTTGTGAATATCAAGTATCTTGATTTAAATAAGAAGACGCAGATAATTACTCCGACTTTGCTTGGAGAAATGATTTATGAGGTAGTGTCCGCTTCGATTAAACCGCTGCTTGACCCCAGACTTACGGCAAGCTGGGAAAAAGGTTTAAGTATGGTAGCTGAAGGCTCTATATCTGCCGATGAGTATATGGTTAAGTTAGATGATTTTGTGACAAGAAGAACCAATCTGGTGAAGCAGAACAATAATCAGACCGCATTAAATGCGCGATTTCGCTATGCTTCACAATTCTATAAGAAATAAATAGAAAGGAAATGTCAAAAAAAAGATGCCAAATGGATTAAAAGATGTTACAATAAAAGAGTTATATACATTAGAAGAGACTATTGCCGCTTCCATTTTTGATGAAGCAGACTATCCGTGGGAAGTATTACCGAAGATAAGCGATTTCATAATCAGTCTTGGCAATACCTTGCCGGAAGAAAAATATGAAAAAAGGGATGGCAATGTCTGGATAGCTAAGTCTGCCAAAGTATATCCGTCAGCATATATAGGCGGTCCTGCGATTATTGATGAGGAGGCCGAAATCAGGCACTGCGCTTTTATCAGAGGCAATGCCATAGTAGGAAAAGGAGCTGTGGTAGGAAACTCCACAGAGCTTAAAAATGTAATTTTATTTAATAAAGTACAGGTTCCTCATTATAACTATGTTGGAGACAGTATTCTTGGCTTCAAAGCACATATGGGAGCAGGCTCAATTACTTCCAACGTCAAAAGCGACAAGACTCTGGTAGTGGTAAGGGCAGGAAACGAAAACTGTGAGACCGGTCTTAAAAAGTTTGGCGCGATGCTTGGCGATAATGTGGAGGTAGGTTGTAATTCAGTCTTAAATCCGGGTACGGTCATAGGACGTGGTACGAATATATATCCGACTTCAATGGTAAGAGGATTTATTCCGGCAGGAAGCATTTACAAAAAGCAAGGTGAAATTGCAGAAAAAAAACAGTAGCGGGGATGATAAGATATGGCATTTGATATTAATTTTGAAGAATTTAATTCCATGATTAATAACGTCATTGCTGGAATTTGTTTTTTTGAATACGAAAATAACAAGCTGAGCCCGATTTATGCCAATGACGGCTTTTTCCGGATGCTTGGATATTCCAAAACAGTGGGAATGAATTATCTGAAAGCGGCAGAAAGAAGTATTATTCCCGAAGATATTCAGATATATGAGCAGGGAATCAGAGATGTGCTGAAGGATGACGGTTCGGTTGAAGTGGAATTCCGAACGGTAACGGGCAGCGGAAACATAAGATGGCTGCAGGTGAGGGGAAATCTGTATGCGAGACAGGGCTCAAAATACATAATTGTAACCGTCATTCAGGATATAACTGAGAAGAAAAGCATAGAAGAAGAACTTCAGTTACAGGCGGAGCGTCTGCATATTCTCCTTGAAGCTGAGGGTGAAAAAATCGTTGACTATAATGCCAAGACGGATGTTGTTGTGATTAGAGATTCGGGAGATCATCTGTCTGTCGGTGAAATTATAATGAACCAATATAGGCAGAAATTTGATGTTTCCAAAATCCATGAGGATGATGTAGAGCGGTATCGCGAGGTTTTNGATGGACTGNTAAAGTCGCCTAAGCATGATACNATTGATATCCGTACCAANCGATTTGATGGNGATTATACCTGGTATCAGTTGAACCTGACGTCACTTCTCGGAGCNGAAGGCTATNTAACGCGAATCGTAGGCAGGATGATAAATATTAACAATAAGAAACTGCAGGAAATCAATCTGCAGCTTCAGACTGAAAAGGATGCTTTGACNGGTTTATATCCCAAGGAAGTGGCAAGGCAGCTTATCCAGAACGCCCTGTTTGAAGAAAGCGANGAGGATGTGCTGAATGCACTGATGATTATTGATTTAGACGACTTTATGAAAGTAATTGAGCGTCTGGGATACTCACAAGGAGATAAAATACTGGAAGAAACGGGATTATATCTGAGTAAAGTATTTAAAGGTTCGGATATAATCGGAAAAGATGAAGATGACAGGTTTATAGTGTATATCAGGAACTTCAGNAAGTTTTCNGAACTTGATCAACTATGCTCTGATATAGTAAAAAATGTTGATTATAGACTTTTTCATGAAAATGGGGAAATCCATGTTACATGCAGTATAGGCNTAGCTGTTTATCCNTATCATGGAACTAATTTAGATGAGCTTATGGATAAGGTGAACAGNGCGTTGACCAGNGCTAAGGCAAACGGTAAGCGTATGTATCGTATTTATGACGCCGCAGTCACCATGGCATATCATGTAATGCGNAAGAGTGAAGCCACTCCTTACAATCCTGAGAAGGGAATGAAGCTTAACAGAAGTACGGAAGAGCTTATAATGCTTGTCCTTCTTGAAGATAAAGTGCTGGAAGCAGCGNTGAAAGCTTCAATTGAGTTGATTACTGTCAGATATAAGTTCCACAGNGCATATATATGTGGAAACGAAAANGGNAGTATGCCGCTTTCAAACGAAGTACAGTTTTATGTNCATGGGTATGAGATGGGGCATGAGAGCGAAGAGCATTATGCATTAAGACGCGTNTTTTTTGAGGTGCTATATGAATCCTACAAGAACAGCAGCATTATTCATGAATATGATCTGAGCGCAGAGGAAATGAGGCTTTATTTCCANTCTGAGGGAATTAAGAGTCTGTTGTATTATCCGATTACTTCCAAAGGAGAATATCAGGGNGCAATCGTATTTGAGAACCGTGAAGATGTACAGNTGGAATTTGAGAACAGTGTTATGGAAGAACTGCGTTCACTGTTTAGGATTATTGAGGCTCATATACTCCAGATTGGCCTTATGGATAGGNTGGGAGACTTTGCTACACAGATTGAGATGATGGATAATCTGGACAGTTTCGTGTATATTATTAATACGGATACGTATGAACTCAGTTTCATAAACAAGAAGATTCTGATGCAGTCTCCGGAAGTAAAAATAGGTGATATATGTTATAAGGCAATCCAGCATAGAGACACGCCCTGTGAGCAGTGTATTTTTAGCAATATGAATAAAAACGATTCGCATGACAGGCATACGGAGGAGATGTTCAATTATTCCCTGCGCTGCTGGTGCAGATGCAGCGCAAGCTGGCTGGAATGTAAAGAAGAAAATACGCTGGGTATGCTCAATTGCATTGATATATCGGAGTATTTTATTGGATAAAGGAGTTGTTTTTAAATTATGGCTGACTTTAGCGTTGCAGGAAGACAGTTCCGTACGAAGGCAGATTATAATGCAGCACTGCAGGATCAGGCACAGATAGAAGCAATTAAAGCCAAAATAAATATGCAGCAGCCGGGAGAGGTTATCAGTCTTTCNCAGGATTTATCTGCCGGTAAATACCGTATGAAAACNNTGGTNGGCAGNGANTTCATTGAAGAAATANANGAACNGGCNNAANAATATATAAAGCANGGCTANANTAAAGACAGTAAGATAAAGCTTTCCAAACAAAAAAAGCAGACCGGTAAGACTAATAATNGCAGTAAGCAGAAAAAAAATACAGTAAACGGAACAAAACAGGATAAACGCTCGCTCGAAGATTATGACGAACATATGCAGAAGGAAATAAAAGCTGTTCTTAAGAAGAATGAACAAAGAAGAAAGCTNATTGTAGCCNTCTGCAGTGTAATAGCGTTAGCCTGTTTTGGTTATTATGGTGTCTATTATTATTTTGCAGAGAAAACGCAGTCGGACTATGACGAACTGAATGACTTAAGAGGAAGTACCATTTTNTCATCCGGAACGCCGGATGTCACAATTCATTATACCAATCCCGGTGATGAGGACATAGAGCTTGAGGTATTGGAAGAATATGCGACCTTGTATAATAAGAACAAGAGACTGATAGGCTGGATTACAATTGACGGCACAAACATCGATTATCCCGTTATGCAGACCACTAATAACGAATACTATCTTGACCATAATTACAATCAGGAAAATGACAGAAACGGAAGTATTTTTCTGGATAAAGACTGCGATATCGTGCATAGAAATACCAATCTTATCATATACGGACATAATATGAAGTCAGGAAAAATGTTCGGAACCTTAAGTAAATACAGCAGTAAGAGCTTTTACGAGGAACATCCGACATTTCAGTTTGACACGATTTATGAGAAAGGCACATATCAGGTTATGTATGCCTTTCGTTCCAGAATATATAATGAGGATGAGATTGTTTTTAAATATTACCAGTTTATAGACGCTGTTTCCGAGAAGGAATTTATTTCCAACTTACAGGAGATGGAAGCAATAGCATTGTACGATACCGGCGTAACTGCAAGCTACGGTGATGAATTACTTACTCTTTCAACATGTGATAATTCGGAAGAAGCAGGACGCTTTGTTGTAGTTGCCAAAAAGATTGAATGAATTTCCTCTTGCATTAATTTGTAAATATAGTAAAATAAATATGTATGCAAATGGGTTTAAGTGAACCGGTTGGCATTTTTACATATTATACTGGTAGAGAAGATTTAATATTATTGAAGACTAAATAAACTGATGAGAAATGACGATATATATTAATAATCATTTGTCATAATCATCGAGAAATCAGATAAATATGTATTACTTGCATAAGGAGAGAGTGATATGTCAAAGAAATCATCTGTGAAAAAAGCAAAAAAGACAGGAAGAAGGTTAAAAAGAAGCGTAAGGCGAACCCTTGCAGCTGTTTTGATGATAACCGCAATCGGAGTTGCGGCTATTCCTGTACCGGAGAACTTGGCAGAGGAGCCTGATCCGGGAATAACGGGCGGTGTCACGGGCGGAGATACAGAGAATATTGGTGATGTGCATGATACGGAAAATTTCGGATATGATGCGGAAAAAAATGGAGCAGACATAGAGGTGGCAACCGGAACAAATTTTCAATTGAACTTGTATCGGAATGCAACAATAGATGATATGCTTGCGAATTTAAAAACAAACGATTCTACCGATCAGGGTAATGCTACTGCAGGCACTAAGCCGGCTGTATATGCTTCATACACGATCAGGGACATTAGCGGTGAACAGTCTTTAATCTGGGAATTTTTATATTATGTAGGAACAGAAGGCAGAACGAAGCGAGGAATAGTATGCAAGTATAATGAAAATTTTGCTACTGATACAGTTACTTTGGCTTCGCGTCCGATTACGTCATATTTCACAGTATCAGCGGACGAATTTAAAGCCATATATGATGCTTCATATGATAACCATGAGACGGGTGACAATGCAGTTACACATGCAAGTGTTGTTAATAAATTTAATATAGATCCGACTAAGACTATAACATTTACATATGATGATTATTTAGATACTACATTTGGAACTACAAGACCTACCGGTATGTCTGAAAAAGAATGGGAATTTCTTACTAAGAGCGATTACTGCAAGGCAGATTTTGATGCGGCATGTGCAAGATTTGATGCATATTATAAATGGGATAGTCTTCCGGACGACAGCACTAATAAAACCGAACAGCCTCCGGCTAATGCAAGCAACAGTACTTTTGAGATTATTCCGGTTAGAGATTATATTAATACAGATGAACTGCAGCGACAATTTTATTGTGAAAATATTAAAAGCTTTCCTGGAAAAGGATTCAGTTTGATTCCTGTATATGATGGAAGACCGGGACAAAATGGCGGTGATATTTACGTCGCGCAGGGAACTAAAGATTCCATTCCGGATGCAGGATATGATGTTGACGATAATTTTTATCTGGCGGAATCAAAAAGCCAATATCAGATGGGAGCCATTGGGGAAAGGGCTTTCGCCGGAGTTACAAATGTAAAAAATATGAAAGTTCCTGATATGATGCACTATATAGGAGATGAAGCTTTTGATGGTGCAGGTCTGATTGAAAGCATTGATCTTGGAAATGCAACACAGATTGGAAACAGGGCATTCAAGAATTGTGATCATTTATCCAAAGTAACATTGGCTGAAGGAACAGAAGAAATTGGGAAGGAATGCTTTTATGGTACTGCAATTACAACCATTGAACTTCCGAGTTCTGTTAGAACAATAAGTTATGGTGCATTTGCATCCTGTACCCAGATGACAAGTGTTGATTTTAATAAGCTCAGCAGATGTACTATTGATGATTATGCTTTTTATGGCTGTACATCGTTAAAAGAAGTTGATATGACTGATGCAGGGATTCTAAGTATTGGTAAGGGAGCATTTGCCGCAGATTCCGGAGTCCTTGAGAAGTTTACTTTCCCTCAGGTAGTCAGAAACGGATTTATGGATGCACCGAACAGTATAGGCGATTATATGTTTGCTGGACGTTCCAGCTTGAAAACTGTAGTATTTCCTAAGAACTACGGAAGATCTTCGGCAAAAGCTGCTACGCTGCCGGAGAATATGTTCCATGGCTGTACTTACTTAGAATATGTAGAGTTTCCGGCAAACTATGCCAGTGATCCTAATGCCTGCTCATTTGTGTCTTATACTTCTGAGATACTTTTTAGGGATGTAAGAGGCACTAAGTTGTATGTAAGAGGACCGAAGGAGCATACTGGTACTCCGGACATATACGGAGATGTGTCAGCGTATCCACGTAGAAGTACATGGGTGGCAAAAACTGCTGAAAATGGCTATTCTGTGCCATATTTATATGTTGATTCAACTGGCAGGGAATACTATGAAGTCTGCCGAGGAGATTATTTACTTTGTATTCGGAAGAATGAAGACGGACAGACAGGTATCCTGACATCCTGTACGCTTAAACCCGGAAGTTCACAATCAGGGGATGTCCCTTTGGTGATACCTGCCATGGTTGGAGATACAAAAGTTACCAGTATTGCATCTGATTGCTTTACGGATGAAAAACTTAACAATAATGTAGAAACCCTGATTATTGAAGATGATTCTATTTCCACGATTAGTGACGGTGTATTTAAGGGTTGGCCAAGACTGGCTAAGGTATCTATTGGTAATTCTGTTACATCTATTGGAAATGAAGCTTTTGCAGATTGTAATAATCTTGTAGATGTTACTTTCAATTCGCCGATGAATGGTGATCATCAGGGATTCAAGATAGGTACGGATGCCTTTAAGACGGGAAGCACCAGACTTACATTCCATGGTGATATAGTAAAAGGATATGCACCGTTTGAATGGGCAACGGATCCTGATAATATAATTAAGCAGCCGGAAGGAATTCGTGTATGTTATAAGAGCCTTACGCCTACCTATCTGACAGTAATGTATAATCCTAATACCGAGCTTGTTACGTTATTGGATTATCCGAAGTATAATCAGGTAAGCAAGGTGCTTAATGAGGCACATGAAAATGAATTCTATGATTCAAATGGAAATAAGATATATAAATCATATGAGGATATGATGGAGCAACGCTCATATGCGGATTACAGCGATTCATATTATGATGGTGACAGAATCGCATTTGCAAATGCGTGGGCTTCGGCAACAAATAAAGAAGATGTTTATAATTCAGATAATTATGGTCCGTGGGTAAACGCTGATTTCTGTTATGATAAGAATAGTGAGAATTATTGGGAAAAACTGGTTTCAAATTCAGGAAGCGGCGGCAACAGCGGGACAACAAGCAGTTCATCTTCGACTACTACACAGCCTGGTGATGGAGGTGATCCTGACACTGATACAGATCCTGACACGGATCAGGGCAATGCGTTGAATACATTGACTGACTGGCTGTTTGAGCCCATCGTTGCTTATGCGGCTGAGGGAGATCCGATGCCTTATTATTCACATCCGGGCAATGGATATGATGTTGTAAAATATTCGGAAATGAGTGCTAGGAAGCCTTGGCAGACAACAACATCAGAAGCAGATGCTTTGATTAATGCTACTAAAGAAATTGTCGTACCTGCCGGTGTGGATTCCATTGATGTGTATGGATATTATAATAATCTGGACAGAAATGGCAATGAAATGGATGTTAAGGTTGCTGATAATCTTGAGAACGCTAAGCAGTACTTAACAGGCGTGTATGGCAGCTGGGATGCTGATACTGTCAAGATGTATACAATCGAATCCCTGAAAGATGAGGATAATATCAACAGTGTTCCCGGTTTATTCAGCGGAACCTATGATGATAAAGCCGGTGAGGACAAAGAAAAACGCCAAAGAGGAAATGACAGAATTATTAGCGTAACCCTCAACAGTGTAAAATATCTGCCGGATTATGCCTTTGACAGCTGCGAGCAGTTGACAACAGTTATTCTTGGACCGGATTGTGCCGATATCGGTACTGCACCGTTCCGCGGCTGTTATTCTTTGAAGGCTGTAAGTGATAATGATTATTATAAGACAAATAACGGTATTGTTTATTCTGTGAATCCGGATGGAAGCTATGCTATTGAAGAATGTCTGTGGGCAAGAGGCTTAGCAGGCGGAGTAGGAGAGGCTCAGGTAAGTCTTTCAACAGATGAAAATCTGGGTAGAGTAAGTATAATTAAAGACGGAGCATTTGAGGACTGCGATAATATTACACTAGTTGATTTAACTAATACCGCAGGACTTGTGGAAATACCGAAGAGAGCTTTTAAAAACTGTGATAATCTGAACAGAATCTGGCTGCCGGCTTCGGTAAACAGTATTGATGATGAAGCTTTTGTAGGAGCTAATCAGCTAAGCGAGCTGCAGATTCCGGGCAAGGAAGTATTTATTTCGGGGCATGCGTTTGATGAAAATAAACTGGCAACCACAAGCGTTTATACCTCCGAAGATTCTTCGGCACGTCGATATGTTGATACTTACGGAAAGAGATATAAACTTGAATGGCAT
>JAAUZS010000140.1 GCA_014804495.1 Lachnospiraceae bacterium | reverse complement strand
TGCAGATTTTTTTTTTTTTTTTATATCTTTAAGGTCTCCATCTATAGACTGAATTTGCTTTTCCAATGCTTCCATATCAGCACGTTCATTCATTAATGCCTTTATTTTATTGTCATTTAAAATGCGATTAAGTTCTTTTTTCACAATTTCTATTTTTTCAATATCTGAATTTTTTATAGAACCGCGATTAGCAGTTAGTTGGAAGTCCTCACAGTCTATAAAAGCCTGCATATATGTATATGTTCCAGTACCTTTCCCTCCTTCTATCCAATCATCAACCTTCTCTACTGGAACCCCGCCTTTACATACCCACAATCCATACCTTTCACCGTCTGTATGCACCATCTCTGTTCTAGATTTTCCGCGTTTACTCAATAATAAATCATATCTTCTCTTAGTTTCATATCCCTCTAAGCTTATAATCAATCTAAAAGCTGTATTATTGCTACAAACTACATTACTATTATAAATCATGCGAGAATAAAAATCATAATATGCTTTCGTACTATTCACAGATGCAGCATATTGCTTCATCTTAGTTTCAGTACAACGCTCCTCTGGAAATATATGCCCCATTTCTAAAATCTCATATGTTATGCCATTAATTCTTTCAAATTTCGGTAACGGGTCAACTAATTCCGCATTATTATATACCTTTTCAAAATCATCCACCTTCAAACCTGATAAATATAACTTTATATCTTTTTTTTTTTTTTTTTCATCATATAATGTTTGAATAGTGCCAAACACAGTATACCATTTAATATAATCTCTTAAATACATATGATTCAGCTTAAACTGTGTATGTAATGTACCAAAATGCCTTGGTCCAATTATTCGAATCATAAATCCATGTTCCCAAACATCTGGCAAATGCATCTCTAATTGATCAGATTTTATAATATCCGAATATTCAAAAGTATTTTTATTCTCAAGCTGTGTTAAGGGTGCGTCCAAATCAACACCCCATTCTTTTTCACCTTCTTTAGAACATATCTGTACTTTTCTGGCGTTGAAAAATATTTTTGCTCCATGCCCCTTATAACCCAGTTTCCCTTTTATTGGCATATTGTTTTCATCCACTTTAGTTGACTTTGCCAATCCAAAAAAGTTTGCCACCTGCTCTCTCTTTAATGCGTTACCATCATTCCAAATATCTATAATTAATTCCGAGCCACTCATTCTCTGTTTTTCGTAAACATGACAAAAGACTTTTTTAGCATTTTCATCAATTGCATTTTGGAAAGCTTCACGAAATATTTCTAATGGCTCTCCAAAATCTGTAATAATTTGATAAAGTTCATATCCTTTATTTATTTGTACTTCATTAGGATTCATAATATCCCCCACTTTCTACATAATATATCAAAATATTACCATAATCTGGTGTTTATAACAACAGTCAACACAATTTTTTGTAGGAAAAGTAACAACCTTATTTTTATAACATCATATTAACATCACAAAGCAAATTAAAAACTCTGGAATCCTTGATTTTTCTGGATTCCAGAGTAAAATGTCCACTATTCAAATTCAATCGTCCCCGGCGGCTTACTAGTGCAATCATACAGTACCCGATTGACCCCCTTAACTTCATTCACAATCCTATTTGCCACCTTCCCCAGCACATCCCAGGGAATCTGTGCGCAGTCGGCAGTCATGAAATCACTCGTACATACGGCGCGAAGCGCGACTGCGTAATCGTATGTCCTTTCGTCACCCATAACACCTACCGAACGCATATTAGTAAGCGCTGCAAAGTATTGCCCTAACTGCTTGTCTATACCGGCTTTAGCAATTTCCTCACGATAAATATAATCAGCATCCTGAACTATGTGTACTTTCTCTGCCGTCACTTCTCCAATGATGCGGATGCCAAGTCCCGGTCCAGGGAACGGCTGGCGGTATACCAGATTTTCCGGAATTCCCAATTCCAGACCTGCTTTTCTTACCTCATCCTTGAACAGCATGCGCAGCGGCTCAATGATTTCCTTGAAGTCAACATAGTCCGGCAGGCCACCAACGTTATGATGGGATTTTATGGTCGCGCTCTTTCCAAGACCGCTTTCGATTACATCCGGATATATTGTACCCTGCACCAGAAAGTCTACTGCACCGATTTTTTTTGCTTCCTCTTCAAAAACACGAATAAACTCTTCTCCAATAATCTTCCGTTTCTGTTCCGGTTCTGTAACGCCTGCAAGTTTCTGATAAAATCTTTCCTGCGCATTGATGCGGATGAAGTTCAGGTCATACGGTCCGTTCGGTCCAAATACCTCCTCCACTTCGTCGCCTTCGTTTTTACGAAGCAGACCATGGTCTACAAAAACGCAGGTCAGTTGTTTTCCTACCGCTTTTGCAAGCATAACTGCTGCCACGGAAGAATCCACTCCGCCTGATAGCGCGCACAATACTTTTCCGCCTCCAACTCTATCACGTATTGATTGAATTGTTGTTTCTACGAAAGAATCCATTTTCCAATCACCGCTGCACCCGCATATATCCATTACGAAATTACGCAGCATTGTCACACCCTCTGCAGTATGTACCACCTCAGGGTGGAACTGAACGGCATATAGCTTTTTCTCAGGGCATTCCATTCCTGCGGCAGGGCAAACCGGTGTATGTGCCGTAATCTGAAAGTTTTCAGGTATCTTTTCAATATAATCAGTATGGCTCATCCAGCATATTGTTTTCTGCGATACTCCGCGAAACAGAGAAGCTCCCGTATTAATTTCAACTTCTGTCTTTCCGTATTCACTGACAGGCGCTGTTGTGACTTTGCCCCCAAGCAAGTGTGCCATCAATTGTGAGCCGTAGCAGATGCCCAAAATCGGAATTCCCATTTCAAATATCTCTTTATCACAGGTAGCAGAATCTTCCGCATATACGCTGTTGGGTCCTCCGGTAAAAATAATGCCTTTTGGATTCATCTGCCTGATTTTTTCAAGGCTGATATTATGTGGATGAACTTCGCAGTAGACATTGCACTCTCTGACTCTTCTTGCAATCAGCTGATTATACTGCCCGCCAAAGTCCAACACTATAACCATTTCTCTTTCCATGTTTATACCCGTATTCCTTTCTCTGTTTGTGGATTTCCTTATTGCATTTATTATAAATGTAATAAGATGCCTTGTCAAAATATATTATTCGTTTATGTCTGCTGTTTATATCTACTTCCAAAATTCATCATTAATCTGCTAAAATCAAAAAGGCAATAACGGGAGCCAAACTCCCGTTGCTATTACGCCTCTTAATAATAAATATTAACTATATTCTTTTATTAGTTTTATACATGCATGTGCAGATATTTTTCTCTTGTTGCAAGTCCCCCGCGAATATGTCGTTCTGACTTATTAACGTCAAGCACTTTTCTCGCCTCTGATGCCAAAGCAGGATTTATCTGCGATAGGCGGTCTGTTACGTCTTTATGTACCGTACTCTTACTAATCCCGAACTGCTTCGCCGTCTGTCTGACCGTGGCATTGTTCTCGATAATATAATTAGCAATACTGATTGCTCTTTCCTCAATATACTCTTTCAAAAAATCCCCTCAGAAATACTTTTTTACATTGTATGAAGTATTCTGAGGGGTTATGACTGTTTAAAAATAGAATATAATTAATTGAAATGGCTATAAGCATCATCACTGTAAATGAAGTTCGTCTGTAAAAATTCCCTCATAATCCTGCAATTCATGAAGCATTCCATCAACAATGACTGTGTTATCATGTATCCGGTACAGCATAACAAATTTATGTTTCGCAAACTTTATTTTTCGATATCCATACTTTGCCAGTATAGGATTATCACATATCTTCAAAGAATCCGCCGTCATAGATAATCTCTTTTTTGTTTCTCTGGCATCCGTAAGGATTGCTTTCGCCGCCTGTCTGTTGCCCAGTGTCTCTACCGTATAAAATATATACATATCCAATCTGCGCTTTGCAGGCGGCATAATGATAACCTTATAACCCATACTTGCCACCAATCTCATCAAGAACTTTATCGAGTTCTTCTTCCTCTCCGGCTTCATAACACGCTCTTGATTCAGCCAGTTCAGCTAATATCTCGCTGCCGCTTAAAGGTCTATACGGATTGTCTGTGCAAAAATTGGTCCGCAGATAACTCTGTATTTCTTCCTGAAACTCTTCCGGAATCGTCAATAATAAAGCCATATTAGCTTCCAATGTACTCATATATCAATTTCCTCCATCATATCCCCACATATCAGATTACGCACCTATCACTTTTATTATAACAGAAAATCTCTTAATTAACACTCAATTTTGTAAGGCAAAAGCAATCTCCATATTTTCAGATAATTTCTTCTTTTCTTACAAGAATAAAGGATAGCACTCACCGCTATCCCTTATGCTTAACTCTATTATGTACCGTACATTCACTCTGAGGGGTTATGACTGTTTACTTTCTTAATCCAACCTTACGACCTGATTTTTTCCGGCGGCCTTTGCCATATAAAGAGCCTTGTCTACTCTGTTATAAAGCGTGTCGGAAGTTTCATCCTTTGCCTGTGTTACTCCGATACTGACTGTTTGGCATCCGGCCGTTTCATATGATACCGAAGAGAACTTCAGGCGGATTTTTTCTGCAAGGGCTGCAGCGTCATCTGCATTACTGTCCGACAGCAATATCATAAATTCTTCGCCGCCCCAACGACCGAGGGATGAGAATTGTACTCCTTCCATAGTATCCCTGAGGACATCGGCCAGTGCCTGAATTACGTGGTCGCCTTCTTTGTGCCCATAGATATCGTTTACCTTTTTAAAATTATCAATATCCAGCATAATCAGGGAAATATCACTGCTTATCTCCTGATTTTTACGTTTATCCAACGCACTGCGGATTTTTCTCTCAATCTCCGCACGGTTATAAAGCCTCGTCAACCCATCCGTAACAGAGCTTAAAGCAAGCTTCTTATTCATTTCCTCTAACTCTGCTGTCGATGCCTCTATAAATGAAACAAAACGTCTGATAATAGGTATCTTTTCGTTATTGTCTTTGTCAATCTGCGCTCTGGCAATATTAACTTTTTTACCTTCCTTCGGCATATCTCCTTCACGCATGGCAACAATTACAAGTGTCACATTGAAATTAAGCATATCACCGTTCATACGCAAAAACTCGCCATGTGTATAAAAACCTGTTGTAGGTGCAACGTCGTTAAACAAAATCGTCTCGTCACTGATATTATCATCTCCCCAGAATGCTCTTCTGGCAGCACAGGAGAAAGTCTGTATGACTTCCGGGCAAAAGTCTGCTATCTTCTGCCCATCCTCCCTGATACTGGCAAGAATTGTTTCCGGGTCGCCGTAGGCCAGCCTGACAGTTGCATCTTCCTGCATGTCAGAAGACATCACAAGAGAGTCGTCATTATTAACCGATAGAGGACAGCGCAGAATATCGACATCGCCATGTTCCAGGAAAAGAGGAAATTCCAGTGTATTAGAGAAAAACTTGTCATTCTTATTAATATTTAAGAATCTGCGGTAAACATCCAATGCGGGTTTGCCGTCCAGTTCATATAAAATCTCTCTGTCCGCTTTTGTTACCCTGAATTTTCTTTTTAACGGCTTCCAACCTGAAATAAAGGTACTGTATGTATGAAAATCCTTTCCGCCCAACAATAGGAAAATGATACCATGTTCTAATAAACCGTTTCCTTTGGAAAACACTGCTGCTGTCTCATCATCCATATCGGGATTAAACGCGCCTCCGCCAAATACTTGAATATCCTCACGCAAACCGCTCATTTCATTACAAAACTCCATCATGGACATATCCATGATAGTAGCATGCATTTCCACTGCCTGAATCCATGGATTTTCTTCACAGCATTTTTTCAACTCCGCAACATCCTGAGCCGCATTTTCCTCTGAAAATGGAAACTGCAGAATTTTCGCCTGAGTGGTCTCATATTCAAAAATAGTACAAGTCAAAATAATTTTGGTGTCCGACAACGCCCCATCCATGATATTGGCATTTGTTGTACAACCCAAATACAAAGCATCCGGCATTTCTTCATCCAGGCAGTCGCAAATATGCCGGATATGTTCGAACTCCATATCCTCCGAATATATTCTGAATATGGTCACATAACCCGAATGGGAAGTCCGCCATTGCTTAATCTCATTCAGCTTTTCGAGAAATCCCTCATCATCTTTATAGAGAATTTGAAATTGTTTCATATNCTTCTCCTTCTTCATAAGTTCTTTTACAATATATTATAATTGTTCTTTCGTGTTTTTGCAATATTACATCTCATAGTATTGTGCCTGCGCATTCCAAAGCTCATAATACTTACCGGATTTATCAGCGACTAATTCATCATGGCAGCCGCGCTGNATCAGCNTACCNTCATGAAATACTNCGATATCGTGNCAAAAACGNCANGACGATAATCGNTGCGAGATGTATACNGCCGCTTTATTCCCTATCATCTTGTTCATTCTGTTGTATACCTCAAACTCTGCAATCGGGTCGAGTGCTGCNGTAGGCTCNTCAAGTATAATNAACGGTGCNTCTTTATATAAAGCTCTGGCTAACGCAATCTTCTGCGCNTCNCCTCCGGAAATATTAACGCCTTTTTCATCAAAATCTTTATAAATGGTCGTCGAAAGTCCGGCGTGAAGCTTGTCAAGGCGCATTCCGAAACCTGCATCACGAAGACTCTTATTCGCTTTATCTAAGTNCACGTTCATACTTCCGGCAACATTTTGACCCAGTTCAAAAGAGAGNAGTTTGAAGTCNTGAAANACGACAGAAAACAAATTCATGTACTCTTGNTAACTATATNTTCGTATNTCGATTCCATNAAGCAGTATCTCACCTTCGGTAGGATCATACAGTCTGCACAGCAGCTTGATAAAAGTGGTCTTCCCGCTCCCATTCATNCCCACTACAGCCAGCCTCTGCCCTGCATGTAACGTCATTGATACATTACNCAGCGCATAATTCTCCTGNCCGGGATACTTAAANGAGACATTNCGAAATTCAATCTCATGTACTTTGCCGCAATTTTGGCTAACANCCATATCCCCTTNATCCATTTTATTCGGTATGTCCAGAAATTCAAACACNGTGCGCAAAAANGAGGTATTATTCNTNAGATCACCTANCGTCTTAATCAACATGGACAAACCGTCGGATAATGCTATAACAGCNCTCACATATTGCACAATCCGNCCAACGCCAAAGGCTCCTCCCAGCGCTTTCAGGCACACAAANATATATGCGACTCCNACAAATATCTGTGACACAGCTCCGGACAGGGCCTGGTATCCTCCCATAGGTCCTCTTGATGCTTTAGCCAGTTTTGAGGATGGAATAAATGGATTATACTTTTTCAAATTGTTTTTACTCAGGATATCCTGTCTATANATNCGTANATCCANNGCNTTAGANCGGTCATTCCCGAGATTTCCGAGCCAAAATCCGAAAAGCCNNTTNCCCAATTGGTTTTCATCCGCATATTTTACCCAGTATGANCCCGCCTTGACAGATAGCAGAGGCGCGCTAAACGTTACGGCAAACATAACCGCAATAATAAGCAAAATAAAAACAGGATGATTGAGTATTGTCANCCCTCCGCTGTTTGCTGTAACCGGCAATATNAATAATGACGCAGTTAACAGGATTGCGCTGATGATGGAAATAACAGACTTTACAATCTCATCAAAACTATATATAAGCTTATATANNCCCCAGCCNCCTGAGTCTGTATTCTGCCATATCCGGGAACGAAGCTCCTGTACATAACCGTCATCCATATCCGCAAAATCCATNGACAGCAGTTTTTCTNTAAATACTTTATTCTGAGTATGCCAAAGACAGGATAGCTGNACATTTTTCCACCTGCTTAATCCTGCACAGAGAAGAGAAAGTATNGCNGTNGTGCTCATCAATGCTATTACATATGTGGTGAGNNTTTGCGGATCACGCCCTCCGGCAATCTCATCAATAAGACGNGCNAACAGCCAAATGTCNACATAAGGNGTCAGGGCAGAGGNAACTCCGCATATCAGTACCGATAACAGCAATCCGGGATTTTCCCTCCACCAGAGTCTAAATCCGCGNANAGATAACTTCACTGTTTCATTAATAGAAACATGAGATTTACTTGCAACATTCTTCTTACTTTTCCTCATTATGTTGTGATCCTTCATTACCAACNCCTCCTTCNCGATAATATCTGCTTTGAATCTCAAATAGTTCCGCGTAATGTCCTTTTCGGGCAATTAATTCGTCGTGGGTCCCCTCTTCATCTATACTCCCTTCTGCAACCAAAATAATACGGTCGCAGAATCTGGTGGAAGCAAGACGATGGGAAATGTATACAGCCATCCTGCCATCCGTTAGTTCACTGTATTTGTTATATATCTCACTCTCGGCGATTGGGTCAAGCGCAGATGTCGGTTCATCCAGAATAATAATCGGAGCGTTTTTATACAAAGCCCGCGCCAGCATCAACCTCTGCAATTCTCCTCCCGACAGATTAATACCATCTTCAAATACCTTGCCAATATGAGNCTTAACGCCGTCAGGCAGTCTGGCGATTTTCTCCGTGAGCCCTGCCTGGTCAATACACCGCTTCATTAACTCCGTATTTATATCTTCATCGGTCTGCGCGATATTTTCTGCAATNGTCACATCAAGAACCGAAAAGTCTTGGAATACTGCGGAAAAAAGNNGATAATAATCCCGTCTGTTGTACNTTCTGATNTCTGTNTTATTTAACAANACNTTTCCTTCNGTGGGATCCAGAAATCCACATATAAGCTTAATAAGGGTCGTTTTNCCGGCACCNTTCAGNCCGACAATTGCCAANTTCTCTCCCGGTCTGATTGTCAGATTGATATGAGAAAGTGTGTTTTTTANAGCCTCAGGGTANCGGAATGAGACATCCTGCAGNTCAATCTGATAAGGANTATTCAGGTCNGGNGNTATAGNGNTTCCTTCCNNCATNTTAAANGTTTCGGGATAGTCCAGAAATTCCCTGACTGCACAGATGTCAAGNCTTTGNTTCCNAAGNGTTGAAAGGTCNGTCATAATTTTNCCTATGCCTCCNGTAAAAACATTTACCGTATTAAAGTACAACACAAACTGCGCNGCGGACATCTCACTCTTAAGCACGGCGTGAANCAGGAAAAAATANACAATACCGTTTCTCATAAATGTAAGTATTACATCAATGATATTGCCCCAAATATAGACACGTTCCCCGCGGGCAGCGAAGCTTCGATACAAACGCAGCGTGCTGTTGTATACATCTTCTATCCATCCTGCCATCCCGAAAATGCGTACATCTTTTGCCAGTGTATAATCTCTGGATTTTTCGCTTAGATAATTCATGCGATGGGAATATTCCGACTCTTCGTCCCTGTGTCTATATCCCCAGCCATTAAGATAATTGCTCACTGAATAACTGACAATGGTAGTGACCAAAACAGCCATGATTATTAACGGATTAAGAGTAGTAAGCAAAGAAAGATAAACAATAAACTCAACTGCATTTTTTAACAGATTCATTAATGTTGTCCAGACAGCCTCAGTAGCGGCCGAGTTGCTGGTAACAAGCATTGAAGCTTTATCCATTTTCTTCCGGACATTCTGGTTTTCAAAATCAGGATATGACATGGTCAGCGCCTTATTTTGTATCATTGAACCTATACAGAGACGGACTTCAATACGCCCAAACTGTGAACATGACGTCAGGTACGACTGCACTGCATTTAGTAATATTAATGCTCCTGTAAACATGAGTATGATTGCAGTAAGTTCTGTAATAAAAACCTTAGCCTCAACAGCCCCTAGTATAGACGGTACTATAAAAAGCTGTGCAAGACTTAATAAGATTGCAACAGCCGCCATTGTCAGTGTAAACAGAATTACGCTGCGACGCTCTCTCCATGCAAGCGATATCATATATGCAATATTTTGTCCTAAACTGTGAGCAGGCTTTTGTTTCGTATGCTTAGCAGTACCCGATGCCTTTGATAAAAACAACATTACGATTCCCCCTTTTCATTTGCTGATTAACTGAAATGTATTCCGTCTGAATTTACTATTGTTTGTAACTATTTTATAAAGTATAGTCGGCATACCCAATACACCAAACACTTCGGTAAAGTTTTGTACAATAAAAGTGTCTCCAATGGGAGCCGCATTTAAAAAGAGACCGCATTTCTGCAGTCTCTCTTTGTCAATTCTGGTAAATTATTTTACGAATAGCATGAATAGAAAGATAATATCTGTCGGCAAGTTCCTCTATGGAAATGCCGTTTTTATATTCCTCTATAATTCTGCTGTTTCTCAGAAGTAATTCCTTTCGATAACCGGATAACTCTCCCCAACATTTTCGTTGCTCATGAATTGCAGGAACATATATNTANCCACCCTGAATGTANCCTTGCAGCTCCTTAACCAANTCATCGGGAAGAAGAATCGCAGCATTTATATATTTCATTTGAGCCTCCTCCTTGATTATATTTATCAAGTCGCAAAGCCAATGAAANTATTAAGGNGACTGTTATTACTCCATGCAAACGTCACCTCTCACCGGCTTTGCATGGAGATAAACTNGGCTTCCCATTTCTGCGCAAATTAGCATAAAATCCCTCCCATTCTTTAATATCCCTGATGTATAACTGGATTATAACATACTTCATATTCCCCCAACCGGAAAATACCACGNTTCCCTGCTATACGGNAGCATTTCATCCGCCATGCACAATATTACTCCCGGCTGAACATCCATTTTCAGCTTACGAAGCACAGAAAAGTTCTTGTCTGCATGGTTCGGCATCTTTGCTTTCTTTATTTCCACAGGATATATCTTATCNCCTTCTACAAATAACAGGTCAATTTCTTTTCCGTCAATATCACGATAATAATATAAATCCGGTCTCTTTCCTGCGTTATAGTAGCTTTTTACAATCTCACTGACTGCATAAGTCTCAAAAAAAGCTCCATCCATNGCNCCGTTTTCCAAGGTCTCAGCATTAGGCCATCTNCACAGATATGCNGCAAGACCGGTATCCATAAAATACATTTTAGGTGTTTTAACCAGCCTGTTTGTAATATTGCTATAATACGGACGAAGAATAAAAATAACTCCGGAACGTTCCAGAATAGTCACCCNCTCTTTCGCTGTGGGCGCTGATATACCAATTGCATTTGCAATCTCACTATACTTTAATTCCATAGAAGTTCTGGCCGCCATAAATACNAGAAAATCATAGAACTCGCCCAACTTTCCCACAAGTGACAGTTCTTTAATATCCCTCTCTAAATAAGTATTAATATAATCTGTATAAAAACGTTCTCTATCTAAATCAGTTGTAACAAGCTTCGGCATTCCGCCTTTAAAAATCCGCTCGTATATCTCATGGACATTCTTGGGNTGATAATCCTGTATTCTTTTACGAAGGCTTTCAAGTTCAGGATGAAATATACCTGTCTCCCGCTCATCCAACTCTGCTGCCGACAAACTTGACATGTCAAAAACAGCAATTCTGCCCGCCAAAGANTCCGATACATCTTTCATCATTTTNAANTTCTGAGAACCNGTGAGCCAGTACATCCCATTGTTATCTTCACCATCTAACGCCATCCGGTCTACAATCCTCTTCATTTCCAGAAGAATAGAAGGTACGCGCTGAAACTCATCAATCAAAAGCGGATAACCATAAGTCTCAAAGAAAAGCTCCGGATCTTTTTCCGCCAGTCGCCTTGCATTTCCGTCATCCAATGTCACATAACGGCGCTCTTCTTCTTTGATATGATTCAGCATGGTGGATTTTCCCACCTGACGCTGCCCACACACCATGACTACCGGATAAAATTTTGACGCTTCCCTGACCTGACTCTCCAAATGCCTTTGAATATACAATAGTTCTTCCTCCTTGCTATAANTCGAGTAAAATAATTTCTCACTTTATTTTACTCGANTTATTGAGAAGTGTCAATCTAATGGGAATTTTACACTACAATCTATCCGCTATTTTGAAATAATTAACGCCAAGCTGATATCTGATCTGCAATCNCATTGCACCATCAGCCACTACAAATAATACAGCAACTACAANAGCCTGCACAGCAGGTGATGCAAGCAAATTGCCNCAAAAACGGAATAATACAAAATAAAAAATAATCAATGAAACCGGAACCGAAAAGGTAATCCTAATTATAAAATCACATATATAATATAAAAGTGCCTCGGTCTTTTTCTCACATATAAGTCTAAAAACTAAAATAAACAGCATATTAGCAATTAAAAAAACGGCAAGAAAAATTGAACGCTTTAAATCCAAATAATAGTTNTGAAAAACAGATTCCATAATGACAGAAATATAAATCTCATTTGAAATGATAATATACATGCTTGACGCTACCGCTGCATAAACTAATAGGCATAAAGCTCGGAAGATATAACGAATTGGCTTATATTTATACGTTTTATTCATATAGAAATCCTCCACTCATATTACACAATCTGTATAGCACAATTGTCGATAATTATTTTTAACCTCAATATATTTTACGAATAATCCTCTTTTTTGTCAATAATTACTATACTATAGTATTTTTATCAAGTCAACTGTCGTTTATATAATAGTAAATAAATATTTGACTTTGTATGAGGTAGGTGTTATGACGCTAAATGAAAATATCAAGCAATTGCGCTTAGCAAGAAGTTTATCACAGGTCGATTTGGCAAACGCACTTGGCGTTACAAAGCAAAGTATTTCTAATTGGGAAAACAATAATATCCAACCATCCATAGATATGCTNGTTCGCTTAGCTCAGTTTTTTTCTGTTTCTACAGATTTCATCTTGGGATTAAATCAACGTAAATATTTAGAAGTCAGTGAACTAACAGATTATCAAATAGCTCATATATCCGCAATTATTGACGATATTCGTGGCGACAATAAAAAGGTATAATACTTCCGTCTATATTCACTACAGCACAAACATAAAAAGCAATACAACATAAGCTTTCTTCAAATCCCGGTTGACAAGCAGATAGACGCTTCCCATTGCAAACCCCAAAGCTATCCCTAATACACCCGTCAGCAGATTCTTGGTAAAAATATGCGCCAGTCCCCAAGTCAGACCACAGATAATTCCTCCATAAGGAATTCTTTCTTTATGAAACCATACTTCGCACGCCTTCTGCCCGAATACAATAATCAGCAGAAAAAGCATCGTTTCAAAAGCATAATATATGTACTGAAAGGCAAAAAGCAAAAATCCCTTATTCACATATTCAAGATACACTTTGAACCCATCCCATGCTATGTAATCACCGATAAGAGCAAGCAGAACAAACAAAACGCATACACCCGTCTGCCATAATCTTATAGACTTTCCTTTTTCCAACAGAGGAAAACCGTACTTTTTATCGGATTTCTGAAACAGAACGAAGGCAAATACTCCCCATGTAATGCAAGTCAGAATCCAGTGTATAATAATCTGTGTATTCGACCAGTCCTGCATAGGCGCACCATATAATACAGGCTCCAGCAAATACGCATAAAGCACCTCCATGCCAAGTCCCGCAAAAGCGCATAATCCAAGCGACAGATAATCCCAACCTGTAATCCTATCTTTTATTTTTTCTTTATTCTCTTTCATGTTTTCCGTTTCCTTTCTACTCTATTTTTGATGCTATATTTCGGATGCTCTTCTTTTAATGCTCTATTTCTGATGCTCTTTTATCTCTTTCAATGCACGGTTAGCAGCCTTAATCTCATGAAAAACTGCCGCATAATAAATAATGACTCCTATGGCATACGGAATCGTAAAAGACAGGAACATATCACGATAAGCATTTCTATGAAGCTCGTAGAACCAGCCGCCTATCCATGTTATCAACATAACAACTCCAATCAGCAATATATACTGCCCCAGAATGACAACTAACAACGGATATTTTTGAAAACGATAATACTGCGATAATACAAAAGTTGCCAAAAGGGAAAGTCCAAACATAATCAGTATGTTTTCCTGATAATTTCCGAAAACCCCTTGTACTATAAATTCCAATAAAATTTTACCAAACAGCAGTAATGTAAATACTATACATACAACACTCCAAAAATTCTGTCTGTTAATGATTTTCATAGCACACCTCCCGAATATGATGTAAAGCGTCCAAAAAGGATTTCTTATAAGTTCTGTTTAAAATTAAAATCTCGCCGTTATCCATTACCAGCCTAAGCCTCATGTTAAAATCCGCTTTAACCTGATTCACTTTATAAAGATTGACGGCAGTTGATTTCCCGATTCGCACAAAACCACTGTTTTCAAAGCATTCCAGAAAATGCTGAAGGCTGTATTCCAACTGGTAAACTTCTTTTTCCTGATATGCAAAAAGTTTTCTGTCTACCACTTCCAGATAGTAGATGCTCTCCGGATGAAGCTTATAAATGTCATTTTCCTTTTTTCCGGTAATGCTCTGGAATGAGTCAAAAAAATTGCGTATTGTTTTTATATTTTCGGACTCTTCCCGGAAATGGACTTGTACATAATCTTCTTTTAGGGAAGGGTTCTGTTGGTATTGTATTTTCATATGAGGTTCTGGTCCTTTATTTATTTTTGGAGGTTATTCTTATACTATATTTCTTATTGGGGTTTGGTGCAAGATGGTTGGGCTTGAGTTGCAAATGGGAAGGGCTAAGATGCACGATAAGATCCGGAGGTTGCTTTAATATAAGATGCAAAAGATCGAATATGCAGCGTACAATCGATTCCTTTTAACACTTAAATATTAAAAATGCATATTTACTCTCTCCACATCTACTCGTTTGTGGCTTTTAAATAGTGATATTAACCAATAAACTGATATTATATGTGTGGTTTCATTTTGTTTTAGAGATGTCTACGTTTATTATGCTTATTTTATTTAAACAGTTTATACTACTGCTTGCTTTGTTTCTTTGAAATCTTTTTCTGATGTCTGATTTCTTAAATATGTTTTGTTCCTATAGTTTATTTTATAGTGTTAATATTTGATAGATAATTTATAGTTATCCATTAAATCTACTAATGGATAATTCAAATCATATTAATAAAGCATTAAATGCAATATAACTATTAGCTTGTATGTGATATATAGGAGGTGTACTGTGAAGATAAGTATTATTATTACATTTTACAACAATATAAACATACTCAAAACATGCCTAAGTAATTTATTGGAAACTGTTGTATCTGAACGCTGCAATATAGAAGTAATTGTTGTTAATGATAATCCATCAATAAATTTATTTGCAATTCAAGAGTTATATGGGAAAGAAGTCAGCTTAACCATTATAAATATGGAGCAAAATAGCGGCTATTCGGCTGCCTGCAACCGAGGTGTACAAGCTGCAAATTATGAGAATATTCTATTAATGGATTGTGATATATTTCCTTCTGGTGCATGGCTTGAAAAAATGATGTGTACCTACCACAATATTAATTATTACGGATGCGTATCAGCTAATATTATAGATATGGGTACGAATAGAATGTTTGGTTATGGAGTTGGAATATATGGAGTTGATACTATACACTATTTGCAGAACCGTAGTTTAGATTTTTGCCCTAAAGAGGATATGGATTTTCCTATTTTATCATCAGGCTGTATGTTAATGACTAAAAGCTTGTATTTTGATTTAGGTATGCAAAATACAACTTACTTTAATGCTTTTAATGATTTTGAATTAACTTATTTAAACTATTTACAAGGAAATAAAAACAGGATGTCCTGCAACGCCCTTGTATTTCATCGAGGTCATGTTTCCGGCAATGTCCGCACGAATTACTATGCCGATTCAAAAGCTGTTTTTTTTCAAAAAATTGGTGGAAAAATCGACCATCTATCACTTGGAATGTTAAACAAAATATATGCATCCCAAAATCCGCTAAAAAATTGTAGAGTTATAGTGGTTAATTTCAGCAATTCATTAAAACGTCAGGATTATATTGATAATTTTATTACAATGAACCATCTACATATTCAACAATTATATGATTTTAAAAATCCTTCAGGGAATAATATTATTTTGAGTGATTTTATGACATGGGATATATGTCGTCTTGACTTGCCAATACTTTATTTTTCTGACAATTTTATGCTTTTAAGAGAAAACTACCATTGGTATAACAATAGAGCAAACAAAAATGATCTGATAATTGACAGACACGGTAATATTATACACATAAATGATTTTTAATAGCTAACTATTATGATTTTGCACTATGATTCTAAACAGCATCTATATTCCTGCATTTTTCCTACGCTGAAAGATATAGATGCTGAAATTCAAAAAATAAAATTGCTGTTATTGTAACATATAACGCCGTAATTATGCATTTCGCTATCATTTGACGATAAAAAGGATTGATAGAAATCATTAATTTCACTAAGATTCCATTGTTTCAATATCAAATTTATATCCTGTTGCCTACACAGACTAAAGTACAAACGTATTATATTGAAAAATAATTCTTTAAAATACAAAGGAGAAAAATGGTTTTGCTTTAATAATTCTAACGCAATCAGCAATTTCTCTTCTGCTTTTTTTAAATGCTTATTTTGGCCAGTCGATAAGTAAGCAGCTCCTACATTAGTGTATATCTTTATCTGGCACACCATATTTTTAATTTGATGACATTGGTCTATTCCATTTAACCAAACAGATAATGCATTGTCAAAATTATCTCGGTACACTTCTATTATACCTTTCAAATTTATGGCTTTTACTTCCAAATATGTACAATTAATTTTTCTGCATATTTCGATGCTCATATTTACTGTTTTTATGGCAGTTTCCCAATCGTTTGATAATAACTCTGCAAATGCTTTTTGCTGAAGTAATTCACCCTGTCTGTTATAATCTAGCAAATCACTAAATTGAGTTTCATATGCTTTGTAAAAATATTCTTGCGCCAATTTCGCATCCTGCATTCCTCTGTAATAAAAGTATGCCATATCAGAATAAATGATTCCAAGCCACATAGAGTTATTTTCTTCGCGTGCCATCTTGGCAGCTTGCTCAACTTTCGTCTTAGCATCATACAATCTCCCTAAAGATAAGTAAGCCACCGCATATCTATCCAACATAATAAAATGATAAAATCGATTCTTAATATTCATTTTTGAAAATGTATCCAAAATTATTACTGCTTTTTCGGGATAATCAGAATTTAAGTTCGCATTAATGGCTTTATGAAAAAACTGACATTCTAAATCTTCGGTATCAAATAAATTATTATTTACTTTTATATATTCAAAAAGCTCTTCATAAATTTTAGCTCCCTTTTCGTGATCCAACCTTTCCCTATATGCTTCTGCTTTTGTATATTTTATATTAAAAAGTTCCTTTGATGAAAGGCTAATATTAGGGTTTTCTAAAAGAGTATCGGCTATGCCGATAGCAGTACTATAATTATATAGATCCATACTTTCAATCAAATTTTCCAACCCTTTACTTTTT
>JAAUZS010000139.1 GCA_014804495.1 Lachnospiraceae bacterium | reverse complement strand
AGAAATGGGAAATATGGAAGAGCGACTAAATAAGCGTTTTGAAAAAATCGATAAACGTTTTGAAAAAATTGAAAATGAATTAGAATTATTACATCATGAGGTAAATGCGTGCAAACTTGAAAGTGAAACGATAAGTTTACTTATAAAAAAGATAGACCAGCTTGAGAAACGGATTGAGGAATTAGAAAAGAGAACTGCATAGCCGTAATCAGGTATGTTTATAGAAATATTTACATAATTTATTCATTATTTTTAATATAAAAAAGGAGGTTACAATTATGTCACACAATGGAAATCATGCAGGACTTTCTGCAGAAGAAGCTTTACTCAAATTAAAAGAGGGAAATGAGAAGTATTTAAGTGCATCAACATGTCCGGGAGACATTTCTCCGGCAATCCGTAAAGATACATGCGAAAACGGCCAGTATCCTTATGCGGTTGTAATTACATGTTCCGATTCCCGCGTAATACCGGAGAGCATTTTTATGACAGGCATCGGAGAACTGTTTGTTATCCGTGTTGCAGGAAATGTTATCAATAATTTCCAGACAGGAAGTGTTGAGTATGCCGCAGGACATCTTGGAAGTAAACTGATTGTAGTTCTTGGTCATACCAACTGCGGAGCTGTTGGCGCAGCAATAGAAGGTCATGCAGACGGATTTATCAAATCAATTACCGATGAGATTAAATCGGCAATCGGGAATGAGACAGATGGATATAAAGCAAGCTGCCTGAACGTTGAGCATGGCGTAGCACAGCTTAGGGAGAGTCTTAATATTCCCGCTGATGGCGATGAGAACGGCGTGAAGGTAGTCGGCGCAGTATATCATATAAACGACGGTCACGTAGAATTTATTTAATATAGGGTGAAAAAATTTTTTATCCTTTATAATTTAAATCTGAAAAGAGCATTGATTTTTTATGGATATTAATAAAGTTTTAAATGAATATGATGCAATGTATGGAAAGGTATCGCTTGATAATATAGAGGATTTTCTGTTTGAGAAAATTAAGGAAGCCATGAGTGAGGAAGATACGGCTTCGCTTATTACATTGTTAAACGAGATGATTGGACTATGCCGCGATACCACCCAAAAGGAGAAGGCGCTCACTTTTTGCACTGAACTGCGTAAGCTGTTAGACCGGCTGGAATTGCAGGATACGCAAAGCTATGCAACTTCTCTTCTAAACATTGCGAACGCTTACAGGGCATTCGGGCTATATGAGGATGCCCTGAATGCTTTTGAGGGAGTGGAAAACTGCTATAAAAACTGNCTTGACAGTGACGACTTCCTTTTTGCAAGCCTGTANAATAACTGGGGGCTGNTATATCAGGAAATCGGCGACTACGCGAAGGCGAAAGAAACTCTATTGCTTGCACTGCGAATNGTGGATAANAAAGACGGTGCAGAGATGCCCAAGGCGTCTACATTAGCAAATCTCGGAGCGGCAATGATATTGCTTCCGGATGAAGAAAATAAGGAAGAGGCCGTTAAGTATATTAAAGAGGCACTGGAACTGTTTGAAGCGGACGGAGGAAAAGACTTTCATTACAGCGGGGCATTGGCGGCAATGGGAGATGCNTATTATGGGAAAAAAGATTATATAAATGCATCNGCATATTATCAGAAGGCTCTTTTAGAGTTGTATAAGCACGTGGGCAGGAATAAGAATTATGANAGAGTATATGAAAAGTATCAAAATGCGCTGAAAGCCGCCGGAGATAAAGGAGTCTGGGTATCCAATATAGAACGGAGCCGGACATTCTATGAAGAATACGGTAAGAAAATGATTCATGAACAGTTTNCNGANTATGAAGANCGNATAGCNGNAGGCTTTGTGGGAGAAGGCTCGGATTGTTTCGGTTTTGACGATGCTGTCTCCATGGATCATGATTACGCACCGGGTTTCTGTATGTGGCTTACCGATGAGGATTATGCTGCGATAGGAGAATCATTGCAGAAGGCATATGATGAGCTTATTAAGCAGCATGGAATCGGCAATATGACAGGTAATTTTCTGGAGCGCAGAAGAGGTGTAAGNTCTGTTTCTGCTTTTTATAACAGGCTGTTGGGTCAGGACATTTCATATGAAGAACCGTACACAATAGATTACACTCAGGTGCAGGAATATCAACTGGCACAGGCGGTAAACGGTGAAGTATTCCGCGATGATTTGGGNGTATTTTCCGGTATCAGAGAGCATTTGGCGNCATATTANCCGGAGAAAATATGGAGAGTTAAGNTTGCGCAATGTCTGCATGATTTTTCCCAATATNCCCAGAGCAATTATCCGCGTATGATGACNAGGAANGACTATGTGACGGCNTCTATCTGCATAGGAAAAGCNATAGAGAGCATAATGGATATCATGTATCTGTTGAATCGAAGNTATGCGCCGTATTATAAATGGAAAAACAAAGGGCTTAAAAAACTTGATAANCTGCAGGAAGTGATACCGATTTTGGAGCAGCTTGCNGTGCTTCCGTGTCAGAGCAGTGCATGGGAGACGTGCGTA
This sequence comes from Lachnospiraceae bacterium, assembly GCA_014804495.1. Classification (GTDB taxonomy): domain Bacteria; phylum Bacillota; class Clostridia; order Lachnospirales; family Lachnospiraceae; genus UBA3282. The sequence goes on along the minus strand of JAAUZS010000139.1, from coordinate 14,649 downwards.
TACACTTCTGAAACAGTGAATGAAAAGGATGAGGCTGTTGTATTGTTAGAGAAGGCAGCAGAGCTCATTCTAAGAGAGATGAATGCACAAGGAATTGTAGATGGAACGGAAACATTTTTGGAACTTTATACTTCTCAAGTCTTGAAAGGAGCAGAGTCATAAATATGNGTATANTCGAAAAAATAGTAGAACTTGAGTGGAAGCAGTTTGATAAGGTGATAAANGAAGGCGGAAGGGCTGATTGTCAGGATGATTTTGAGACTTTTTCCATTATGAGAAAAAGCCAGTATATGACNTGGAATGAAGAATTACTGGAAAGCTACTTGGATGATTTNNAATCAGCAGAGGCAATCGGCAGAAATCTAATTACGGAGAAATACGCCCGGATGATGGAGAGTACAGCGCCGCAGAAATNTGANGAGCTACGNGAATCACTTCCTGTATTGGANGANGAAAGAATAAAGATACAGGAAGAAATCATCAAAATNCAGATGNCATGGATGGAAGACTTCGCTGATAAATATCCCAATATGGCAGGCCGGGCAAGNAAGCTTCACACATATGAAGATGAAGAGTACGATACTTCATATGAAACATANNTAAGNGGNGAACTTGGCACATACGGCGATAATACGTTTGTCTTATACGGAAGATTTATTGCATCTTTNGCAAAAGAAGGAAAAAATCTTGCCTATGAAATAATGAGCAATACTGCAAAGCTGTACGGATATGATTCCGTTGAGGCNGCGGAAGAGAGCTGAGATTAAGAACAAGTGGGAAACATTAATTAAGAGTAATATAGAACNCTGTGAGTGATAGAGAAATATAGTGAATTATGAAGATATTTTTATCACTACACACATGTATTGAATATAATGAAATAAGTGATAAATTTAAGGAGTAATCAAAACTTATGGCGATTGGTTACTTAATAGTGCAGGCGCGTACTGCGAAAGACGCCCTTCCGATTCAGGNCGCAAGAATTCAGATTCTTGACGACAGGGGTGGGAGCGTCTATGAGCTTATTTCTGATGAGAGCGGAGAGACACAGAAAGTTTCTCTGGAAACAGTAGATAAAAGCCTGTCTCTTGATCCTGAATATTCAGGCATACCATATGTAAGGTATGATGTAATGGCGCAGGCGGATGGGTATGAATCTTTTCATGTTTCGGGAATCCCTATATTTGAAGGGGAAACCGCCGTTCAGCCGCTTGCCTTTGTGCCGATACAAACAGGCCGGTCACGGAACAATCCTACAGTGAATGAAATCACAATCGGAAATTTTGGCGTTGATATACAGGAATGCCGTTCGCAGGAAGGACCTGCCGCAAGACCGTATGTACTGCGCAATGTAGTAATTCCCAACCCGATCACGGTGCATCTTGGCACTCCGGCCTCATCTGCTTCCAATGTTCGTGTATCTTTTCCCGATTATGTTAAAAATGTTGCAAGCAGCGAAGTCTATCCGACATGGCCGGAGGCGTCACTCAGAGCAAACATTTATGCGATTATTACTTTTGCATTAAACCGTGTTTTTACGGAATGGTACAGGAGTCAGGGTTACAGCTTTGATATTACTAACAGCACTGCATATGACCAGTATTTTGTATATGGACGTACAATTTATGATTCAATAAGCAGAATAGTTGACGAAATCTTTAATGAATATGTACGTAGAGAAGGGCAGAATGCTCCCTATTTTACTTCATTCTGTAATGGAACGACCGCTGTCTGCTCAGGTTTGTCGCAGTGGGGAACAGTTACATTGGCAAACAGGGGATACACGCCGCTGCAGATTCTTAGAACTTATTATCCGGATGATGTGGAGATAGCGGAAACAAATATTATTACAGACGTTTTATCCTCATATCCGGGCACAGCGCTTAGAGTAGGCAGCAGGGGGCTTGACGTACAGACTATTCAGACATATCTGGGAAGAATCCGGAGAAATTATCCCGCAATTCCCGTTATTACAGATGAAACAGGCGTATTTGGAAACAGCACAAAGGCTGCTGTCACTAAATTNCAAAGNATTTTCAATTTACAGCCCGACGGCATNGTNGGTAAAGCCACATGGTATAAGCTTTCAAGTCTGTATACCGCCGTGACAAGGCTGGCGGAGTTAGACAGCGAGGGAACTTCGCTGGGAATCGGAACTGTTCCGCCCTCTACCGTGCTCAGGCAGGGCTCAAGGGGAACAGACGTTATTACNCTNCAATATATTTTGAATGTAATTGCAGAATTCTATCCCAATGTNCCGGAAATATCGCAGGATGGTATTTTTGGCAGCAGAACGAAGCAGGCGGTGACGGCTTTCCAGCAGATNATGAATCTGACGCCCGACGGTATTGTGGGAAATGCTACNTGGANAGCGCTTTATGACACTTATCTGGGAATTGTGGAAAATGTACCGTCNTCCGGACCGGAAACCGAAACATTTGAATATGTTGTCCGTTCGGGAGATACCCTGTGGCTGNTTTCCAGAAGATTCGGCACTACAGTNGATGAGATAAAAAGATTAAACGGACTGACCGGCGATTTACTGAATATCGGGCAGGTGCTTAAGATTCCGGCCGGACAGCAGTAAGTTGAGCNGTCATACGCCCAAACTCGCAGGTTTAGAGATATAGTTATGAAGATACTGTGCTGATGTATAGACGANCATTCTTATGGTATGGTATACTGTAATTGATTATTGTGAATTGAATAATGNCTGTTGAACAATATAGATAAATAATACTGTCAGGATTAAGGAGNGTGAGTAAAATATGAATGCAGCGGTTATGAAGTATAAAAAGATCATGATTAAGATTTGCAATATTCTGGAGATAATTGCAGCGTTACTTGTATTGATGGGAATATTTCTGTCAATATACAGCTTCTTAAGGAACTCTGACGTTTTCTGGGATCTGCTGGGAGATATGTCTTTGTTCAGAGATTATCTGGCTAAGATTTTTATACTCGTCATCGGAATTGAGTTTTTGCAGATGCTGTGCCGCCCGAATGCCGATAATATTATTGAAGTGCTGATTTTCCTGGTCGCACGTCATATGATTGTTTATGATACGGCACCGCTTGAGGATTTTGTGTCAGTCATCAGTATAACGATTTTATGNGTTTTGCGCAGATACCTGCATAATACTGAAAATAAGGAAACGGAGGATGACTCTAATTCAATAACCGGAACTTAGATAAAGAAAGAAGCGTGGAAAAATGCATAAGATAGGGATTATTTCTGACACGCATGGACTGCTNCGNCCGCAGATAACTGAAATACTAGGCGGCTGTGAAGCAATCCTGCATGGCGGNGATATTGATAAACAGGAAATATTGGATGAACTTAAACTTATTGCGCCTGTCTATACAGTTCGCGGAAATAATGACGGTGAATGGGCGGAGGATATTCCGGAGAGTCTGTCATTTGAATTGTATGGAATAAAGTTTTATATGATCCATAACAGAAAGAAAATGCCAAAGACTATTCCTGAANCGGATATTATTATATATGGGCATTCGCATAAATATGAAGAAAAAAATGAGGGCTGCCAGTTATTCCTTAATCCGGGAAGCTGCGGCCCGAAACGATTTGTGCTGCCNGTTACGATGGCGGTATTGGAGATAGCGGATTCNGGATCATATAATGTGAAAAGAGTTGAAATTCCCACAAAGNCATTGAATGATAAAAAAATGAATTCCATTGGTGCGTGTAACCGNCAGGAGCTTGACGAGAACGGACTGCCGAAGAACATCAGGCAGATAATTGAGTCTGTGATGAAGGAGACTAACCGCGGAATACCTGTAAAGGAAATNGCNGAAATGAATGGGATAAGCNAAAANCTTGCCGAGCAGATATGCCGCCTGTATCTGACTCATCCGGGAGTGAGTGCAGACGGAATCATGACNAAAATGGGGATATAATAGATAATTTACAAAGTNAGCTGAGAAAGGAGCATAGGATTAGAATGACAAACAGGGAAAGACGAGATGCAGGACTNGCNTATATTTCAGATGACAGCGTTTTTGAGGAGCAGATGGTATGCAGAAGGATTTTACAGAAACTTAATTTTATGGANCGTTCTGATTTTGAAGGAATTAAGGATGTAGTAAAAGAGCTTCTGGGAAAGTCGGACAATGCATTTATTAATCCGCCGTTTTATTGTGATTACGGAAAACATATTGAAACAGGTAAAAACTTTTTTGCAAATTATAACTGTACTCTTCTGGATGTGGCGAAGATACGGATTGGCGATAACTGCCAGATGGCTCCGAATGTGGCAATTTATACTGCGGGACATCCTATCTATCCTGCCAGCCGTAATTCGGCTTACGAATACGGTAAAGAAGTGACGATAGGTGATAACGTGTGGCTTGGAGGTAATACGGTAGTATGTCCCGGAGTACATATAGGCAATAACGTGGTAATCGGAGCCGGAAGTGTAGTGACAAAGGATATTCCTGACTGGTCCATAGCAGCAGGTAATCCATGTAAAGTCATTAGGAAAATAACCGATGCGGATAAGAGAAAGTTGTTTCATGATGAGGAAATAGACGAAGAGGCATGGAATGATATTGTCCGGCGGATGGGGATTTAAAGTAAGAAAATATAGTATTTAAAAGTTATTTAATAGTTATTTTACACTGGCGCCTGAGCTATTATGATATAACCTTGTCATAAGCTCAGGCACTTTTCATTTTATAGGAAATTATGCTGTTTGGCGGCATTTTTTGCATTGGTTAAATTCGATTAATCATTTCTTCTGCATTTGTTAAGAAAAACTTTCGTTTTTTATGCACAACATTTTCCATTTTATTATTTATCATCTTTATATGCTCATACAAAGCAAGGAATACAAAAGGTATTTCATGTTTTTGAAAAAGTTGAAGCTTTTCATATGTTAAAAACGTTATTTATTTTAAATATGATTTGGCGTATGGAAAGTGAACCAAAAGCTAAACTAATAAAGACACGAAGAGAGGTAAAAAACATGAGCATAAGCACAATAACCCTATATTTTACGAGATACGGCGCAATCGCGATTTTTGTGATCGTTCTACTGGAGTATATGAATCTGCCCGGTTTTCCGGCAGGCATAATCATGCCGCTTTCAGGCGTTTGGGCGGCAAAAGGAAATATTAACTTTTTTGCGGTAATGATGATTACGCTGTCGGCGGGAGTACTCGGAAGCTGGATTTTATATTTCTTGGGATGGATGGGCGGAAATCTGTTCCTTGAAAAATACCTTAAGAAATTTCCCAAATGCAAGGACGCCATTGACAGGAATTTTGAATTGATAAGGAACAGGGGCTACTTCGGTATTTTCGTAAGTAAGCTTATTCCGATGATAAGAACCCTGATTTCCATTCCGGCGGGTGTGTTAAAAATGAATTTCGTGAAATATACCATAAGTTCCGCGCTCGGCGTGTTTGTATGGAATCTGGTTTTCGTTGGCGCCGGTTACTATCTGGGCGATGCGATACTTACGTATCTGAAATAAGGGGGTGATAATGATGAGAATAGCAATGATGACAAACAATTATAAACCTTTCATAGGCGGAGTGCCCATCTCTATTGAACGTTTGAGCGAAGGATTAAGGGCTATAGGACATGAAGTAGTAGTATTTGCGCCTGATTATAAAGGACAGGAAGCGGATGAAAATATTGTACGCTATCATTCTTTTATCAAAGGAATAGTAAACGGCGTATCGGTTCCGAACAGTTTGGATTCAAAAATTGAAAAAGAGTTCAGGGAAGGTAATTTTGATTTGATTCATGTTCATCACCCCATGCTTATCGGCAGGACAGCATTATATCTGTCAAGAAAGTATAACGTACCCTTGTGTTTTACGTATCATACCAAATACGAGCAGTATCTTCACTATATTAAGGCGCCATTTTTAGCAGATTTAGTTCCTTATTATGTTAATGACTATATCAGTCAATGCGATATGGTGTTTGCGCCTACGCCTTCCATGAGAGATTACCTGTCGGAAATCGGCAGCGGCACAAGTCTGGCTGTACTGCCCACGGGCATCGGGAGCGAAAGTTTTGAAGCAGATGGAGCGGAAGTAGAAAGTCTGAGAAATGAGCTGCTTGGAGGAAAGAAATATTTGTTCTGCACGGTGGCGCGTCTGGCAAAAGAAAAGAATATTGACTTTTTGTTCCGCGCACTTGCTATGAGAAAAAACAGGCAGATGGATAAAAGTGCGGATATGTCAGACGGCTCTCAGGATTCGGATTTCAGACTGGCGATAGTAGGAGAAGGACCATATAGGAAGGAACTTGAGAAACTGGCACAGAAGCTGAATATACGTGAGGAAATAGTGTTTGTCGGTAAGGTGTCAAATGCACAGGTAAAAAATTACTGTAAGGCTGCGGATTTGTTTTTGTTTGCTTCGAGGTCGGAAACTCAGGGAATCGTACTGCTGGAGGCTATGGCAGCAGCGACGCCGGTACTTGCCGTAAATGCGACGGGAGTCCGCGATGTGGTGATAAACGGCAGGAATGGATATATGACATACATGTCGGAAGAAGAATATAATAGCAGACTGGATTCCTTGCTTGAACAGGACATGAGGTATCTTAAGCAGGGCGCTTTAGAGACAGCTGGGAAATATGAGATGCAGGAAATTGCCAAATCTGCGGCAGTTTATTATAATACTGCTATACAGAATCACAGGCAGAACCCGGAGAAAGTAAGGGGAATAAGAAGAATTATAGCCCTCGCAGATTTTGGTAGACTGCATTAAAATATAAATGCCTGTGGTGATATATTATAATGAGGAATATAGGGGGACGGACGCTTGGAAGCATTTCATATTTTGATNGTAGAGGATGATAAAGAGATACGTGAAGGAATAGAGATTTATCTAAAGAATCAGGGATATCAGGTATCTCAGGCAGCGGATGGGGTGGAAGGACTGGAAAAAATTGAGACACAGAGAATCCACCTTGCCATAGTGGACGTTATGATGCCCAGAATGGACGGCATAACCATGATGATGAAGGTGCGTGAGAAAGGCTATGATTTTCCGGTCATAATGCTTTCAGCCAAATCCGAAGAAGTAGATAAGATCATGGGCTTAAATATGGGCGCGGACGACTATGTGACTAAACCTTTTACCACGATGGAGCTGCTTGCAAGGGTCAATTCCCATCTGCGCCGTTACCGCAGATATTTAGAAGCCGTGGATGAGAAACAAGTCAATGATAAGGTTTACATAATAGGAGGACTGGAAGTGAATGAAGACACCGTAGAGGTGACGGTAGACGGTAATCCCGTGAAGCTGACTCCGATGGAATTTAAGATTCTGCTTCTTTTAGTAAAAAATCCGGGCAGGGTGTTCAGTGCGGAAGAAATTTATGAGCGGGTCTGGAACGAGCAGGCAATTAATACGGATACGATTATGGTGCATGTAAGAAGGATTCGGGAAAAGATAGAAATCAATCCGAAGGAACCAAAATATTTAAAGGTGGTGTGGGGAGTTGGATACAAAATTGAAAAAATATAACAGGGCAAAGAGAACAGGAGTCATCATAACAGTACTGGCAGCAGCATTATTTGTAGCGCTCTTTCCGATATTCAGGTATAAAGCAATGCAATATCTTGAAAAGGGCGGAAGAGAGGGCTTAGAAGATGAAGTTTTCGTTAAGTCGCTGATTCGGAGCAATTATGTTTTCTATAAGAATGTATTGGATAAAAGCGGCAGCAAAATATATTCTTATGATGAACTGTATATGGATAAAGTTATAGAGGAAATAAGAGGGGACACTGTCGATTATGACGTTGAGGAAGATATATACTTTGAAGACGGTATCTATGAATGGGAAAATGAAGTCAGTGAGACCGTGGATATAAATGAAGTCAGGGAGACTGTAAACATAGGACAGTTAAACAGTATAGTGGGTCTTTATTCCGGACAGATTCAGGATGAGATAGATTCGATTCAGAGCATGTATATGTATGAAATCGGAACGCTGATGGATTATTATGTCCTGGATAAAAATACGGGAGCAAGCATTAAGAATACATCACTTCCGATTGAAGAACTGCTAATGATAAAAGGATATGTTAATGCAGAAGACAGCAGTGATATGCCGGATGAATATAATACTGAAAATGGCGGTATAACAGATATAGAAGCCGCGTACGAGTATTATGTCATCATGGACTATGACAGTTTTGGAAATCTACAGAATATAAGCGTCAAAGGGAAGGATGCAGATAAACTGTTAAAGACGGTACGAAGAGAGGAAGGCAGCAGCAACGGAAGAATTTTGCCCAATCGATATGAAACAGAGACATTTGCACTTTATGATGGCGAAGCCGGCAGGGTTACAAAACTGTTGACGATTACCCAGAAAAAACCCGCAAATGCTGCCTTCATATATGCTATTACTACTGAGCAGATGCAGTTATTCGAAAACAGAGGATATGCCAGCTCATTCTTAGGCGTAAATTTTGGAACACGGCCATTCGTTTACAGTTACTTTCAGGCAGGGGCGGACAGCGCTTACATGCTGTTTTTGTCAGCCATTTTCATAATAACGGTTCTGCTTGCTCTTTTAAAACCGATTGCGTTAGAAGGAACAAAGGAAAGAAAAGCTCCGATTGAGGCGGTGGCTGTTGCGGCGCTCGTTTTATTGGTAGCCAGCTTTGACGGCACGGTTAATTTTATAGCAAACGTAGAAAGCGGAGATGTCATTCCATGGGTTAGCGAGTTTCTTGGATTGTTATTGCCTGATTTTATATATACACAGGGTATAGAATATGTAATTAAATATGCGATAAGCTTCTGTGTGTTTGCTTTTATATTCGGAATATGGTATTTCTTATGCCTGGAAGTATCGGATGCTGTTCGTGATATTAAAAAGTATGTCAGTACAAGATGCCTGACTTATATATACTCGAAAAAAATCTATGCGTTCTTAAGAAGAAGCTATAATAACTTTAAAGCGGAAATAATGAGTGCTGATTTGGGGAAAGATATGGATAAGCTGCTTAAAAAACTTGTTATTATTAACTTTTGTCTGCTGATGGTTNTATCCNTTTTTTGGGCGTTTGGAATTCCGCTTCTGGTTATTTATTCATTTGCNATATATTATATTTTCAAAAAATATATAAGGAAAGTCAGTGCGCAGTATAAAAATCTGCTCAATGCCGTCGGNTCTATTGCGGATGGCAGCCTGAACAATACCTTTGAAGAGGATTTCGGTATATTTGAATCNTCNAANGAAGAACTNNNNGAAATCCANAACGGTTTTAAAAATGCAGTNGATAAAGAAGTGAAGAGNCAGATGATGAAGACNGANCTTATCACNAATGTATCNCACGATTTAAAAACGCCTCTGACGGCTATCATCACNTATATTGATTTGATGAANGAGGAAAATATAACAGAAGAGCAGAGAAAAATATANTTAGATACNTTAGAGNNAAAATCNCTGCGGCTTAAGGTNCTTATTGANGANTTATTNGAGGTNAGCAGGGCAACCAGCGGNAATATAAGNCTTGACNTGGTTCCCGTNGATATCTGCAATCTGATGCGTCAGGTGTATTTAGAGCATGAAGATAAAATGAAGGAGGCAGGACTTCAGGTACGTTTCAGTATGCCGGACNGCAAAGTCATATTACAGCTTGATTCTCAGAAAACATACCGTATTTTTGAAAATCTGTATAGCAATATTATAAAATANGCNCTGCATGAAACCAGAGTATTCGTAACGGCGGAGAANCTGGAGCAGAAGGANGGTACANCAGAAGGCATACACATTGAAATTAAAAATATTTCGGCTCAGGAAATTGTCGGCGACCCTCAGTATCTGTCTGAGCGCTTCGTGCGNGGAGACGCTTCANGGAATACGGAAGGAAGCGGTCTGGGTCTGGCTATTGCCAGAAGCTTNACNGAGCTTCAGGGCGGAACNTTCCGNATAGANACNGATGGGGATTTATTNAAGGTGATTTTGGAGTGGGGTTTACAACTTCAATGATAGATTATATAAAGAATATGGAGCATACGGGATTCGAACCCGTGACCTCAACAATGCGAATGTTGCGCGCTCCCAACTGCGCTAATGCCCCATACAAGAAAGTATAACACAAAAACGGGAAAAATCAATAAAATTTAAAAAAGTGCTTGCATTTTATATTAATCTATAATAGAATATTCAAGTGGAAGCTCATGGCTCGTTGGTCAAGCGGTTAAGACGCCGCCCTCTCACGGCGGAAACAGGGGTTCGATTCCCCTACGAGCTGTTGACTGTTTATAACAGCCCAACCCTGAAAAACGCTGGAAATACCGGAGATTCGGTAGATGTAGCGTTTTTTTTTATTAAAACAATACTTTGCAAAATTACAACAACTATGTTATGATTAATAAAACATATCTGGGAATTTGAAATTCTGTAATATCTCTAATTCACATCGTAGAATCTGAATCCCTTATATGAAAAATAAAATATTGGAGAAAGCGAGAAAGTTTCAACGTGTGAATTGTGTCTGAGATATACAAGTGGGAATATAAAGTCAGTATATTTGCAAATGTAATTAATTGTCATGTAAATGGAATGCTTTACAATGTATAGATGATTTGATATACTTTTTATAGGAAAAATGAAAAAAATCATGTGACATAGCATATGAAGAATATATCTAAGTATATGTAGAAGGAGGCACAAATATGGCACGGACAACAATGGTTAATTTCCGCATTGATGAAGATGTAAAGAAAAACATGGAGGAAGTATGTTCCAAAATGGGACTGACTATGACGGCTGCTTTAAATATATTTATAAATAAAGTAACAATGGAGAGACGCATACCATTTGAAATTACCGCTGATGCTGACCCATTCTATTCTGAAAGCAATATACGATACTTGGAAAAAAAGATGGATGACTATAAAGAAGGACGGATGGAATTGTCAGAACATGATTTATTGGAGGATTAATGGATGAATGTACAAAGGGTAATTTAAGTGGTTTTTGGAGTCGTCGTATTAGTAATGAGCATAGAATCGTCTATGCTATTGAAAAAGATATAGTGATAATAATTTCATGCAAAGGGCATTACATACAATGAAATTGTATGATAATCAGCCGGGGTTGATTTTTTACCAGAATTGTATATAATAAAAATAGGTTAAACAGGAAAATTTTTCATATAAAAGAAGGTGTGATTATGAGCGGTATGACAATTGATAGCGGAAGACATAGCATTTATTCCCATCTTGCCAGTGGAAAAAGAATTAATACGGCTGCTGACGATGCATCAGGATTAGCCATAGCCCAGAAGTTAAAGAGAGAAGAAACAGGGCTGAATGTCGGAGCAGAAAATGCCCAAGCGGGTGTGGGCGTTCTGAATGTAGCGGACGGCGCCTTAGGCGGAGTTATGGATTATCTGCAAAGAATCCGCGAACTTGCCTTAAGATCCATGAATGGTCTGACAACCGGTTCTGATAAACAAATTTATCAGAATGAGATAAATCAGTTAAAAGAAGGTATTCAATCTTTAGCGAAAGACACTTCCTTAAACGAGCAGAAATTGTTAGACGGAAGTATGGCGGATATGGATCTGGCAACTAACCCGAATGGTGGCGGTATGTCAATCAAGATGGCGAATTCTACGCTTGCAGCGCTTGGAATCGAAGACTTCGATGTTACCGGAGACTTTGATCTGGAAGCTATCGACAATGCGATGAATATAGTATCATCCCAGAGAAGTTATCTTGGCGCATCAACCAATCGTTTAGAGCATACTTATAATTATAATACGAACGCTTCTTTACAGCAGATGCGGTCCAGAAGCAGTTTAGAAGATCTGGATATCGGAAAGGCAGTCTCAGAGAAACAAAAACAGGACCTTTTAAGCCGGTATCGTATTATGGCGCAGAAAAAGAAGCAGGAACAAGAGGGATTTGTAACACGGTTGTTCCGATAGATAATTAAGAACAGATATAGATATTGAGATAATGGGGATTGGATTACTCATACGAGTAATTCAATCCCCGAAACTTTGCCAAAAAATATAGAAATATCACTTTACAAAATTACAACAATTATGTTATGATTAATAAAACATATCTGGGAATCTGAAATTCTGTAATATCTTTTATGCACATCCAAGAATCTGAATCCCTTATATGAAAAATAAAATAGGGGAGGACGACTGATGGGAAAAAAGGACGATTATCAGTTTGATTATCTGGATGACAACAGAAGATTTGCAGACCAGATAAACGGAGCGTTATTCGACGGAGAGCAGGTAGTAAAGCCGGAGGAACTGGAGCCTGAGGAGACACAGACCGTAAATGTCGGAAGCATGAAAGAAAATGCGAGAAATGGAGCGGAAAGTATTAGGACGGTAGTAGATAAGGCTCGTATCTGGAAAGGCAGGAAACTGCACATACTCGTGGTGGAGAACCAGAATTATGTAGATTATCAAATGGTGTTAAGAAATATGTTTTCGGAGAGTATAGGTTACCGTAAACAGTGGAAACAGAAAAAGAGAGTACATACGGAGAAGAAGGACCTAAAAGGAAGGGACGAATATCTGTCGGGTATTAAGCTGGAAGAGAAGTTTTCACCGATTATTACGTTGGTAGTGTATTTTGGAACTGAACATAAATGGGACGGGGCAAGATGTTTGTACGACCTGCTGGATATTGATGACAGACTTAAAAAGTATGTAACGAATTACAGGCTGAATCTGTATGACTGTCAGGAGCATGATACATTTGATGAATATAAGACAGGACTGCGGCAGGTGTTTGAGACCGTTCGTTATGCGAAGGATAAGGAAAAGCTAAAAGAAGTTATGGAAGAAAACCATGAAGCGTACAGCAAGATAGACAGTGATACAAAAGACATGCTGGAAGTATTGGCAAATGTAAAAATACCGGAAAAGTTTAAGACAATAGAAAATGGAGAGGAGAAATACGATATGTGTAAAGCGTTTGAAGATATGAGATTAGAGGGATATGAGGCTGGAATGGCAGATGGAAAAATGGCTGGAAAAGCGGAAGGAAAAGCGGAAGGAATACGCATACTGATACAGGCATATCAGGAATTAGGACTGGCTAAGGAAATTATTACACAAAAATGTGCGGAGAAGTTTGAGATAGCTTTGGAGAGTGCGGAAAAGTATGCAGAGAAATATTATGTCTAATATACAAGCGGAAATATAAAGCCGGTATATTGGAAAATGTAAAAATACCGGAAAAGTTTAAAGCAATAGAAAAAAGAGAGGAGAGATCTGATATGTGTAAGGCATTTGAGGACATGTGGTTAGAGGGATATGAGGCTGGATTGGTGGTTGGGAGAGCGATTGGAATGTTGATTGTGATTGAAACACTGATGGAGAATGCCAACATGACGCTTGAGCAGGCTATGGAGATACTGGAAATTCCGGAAAAGAAAGAATTATGTATGCTGGAAGATTCAATCTAAGTTTTTTGCGTATTGTGACGATATATAGTATACATGACTTTGACATTAAAAATAAGTTAAAAAGAGGCAGTTAATCATGCGCAAGTTTCATAAACAGCAGTTATTGGAAATAATTCAAAGTTTGCATACACTTCATCAGGAAAGCAGGGACAAGCTGGCTAAAAAAGATTATCCGGCGGTTCAAAGTGCGCTTTCTGACTGTCAGGAAGCAGCAATCCAGATGGGTGAAGCTATAGAGCAGCTTGCGGGAAATGGGACAGAAGCAGTTACTTATCTTGAACAATACTGCGAAAAACTTTATCAGACTAATATTCAGCTTAATGAAATATCAGCGCAGAAATATTATAAATCGTTGGAAGGCATATTGATAAAGGCAGAGAATTCCATTACCCATATGCCTGTGAGGAAAGAGGCAGTTTTTCTCCCATATAAAGCGAGTATGTGGGACAGTTTAGAGAGCGTATGGAAGGCAGCAGACGAGGATCCTGACTGCGACGCATATGTCATACCGATTCCGTATTTGGACAAGAATCCCGACGGAAGTTTTCGCGAAGTACATTATGAGGCGGAATTGTATCCGGCTTACGTTCCTGTTACGAAATATGATGAATTTGACTTTGGCGAGCATCGTCCGGATATGATATTTATCCATAATCCATATGATGCGGCGAACTTTGTCACAAGTGTGCATCCCTTCTTTTATTCGGATAATTTAAAGCAATTTACTGACAAGCTGGTATATATACCGTACTTTGTTATAGATGAGGTGGATCCGGAAAATAAGGCAGCGGTAGAAGGTATGAAGCATTTCTGTACCGTACCGGGTGTATTCAATGCGGATAAAGTCATAGTTCAATCTGAAAAGATGAGGCAGGTATATATTAATGTATTAACGGATGTGACAGGTGAAAATACTCGAAGGATATGGGAAGAGAAAATATCAGGTCTTGGTTCACCGAAATATGACAAAGTATCAAATACGAGAAAAGAAGACTTGGAGATACCTGAGGAGTGGCGAAATATTATTGAAAAACCGGATGGAAGTCGGAAGAAGGTAATATTTTATAATACAAGCATTAATGGGCTGCTGCATCATAATGAGAACATGATTAATAAAATGCAGCATGTATTTAACATAGTTAAAGAGCATCAGGATGAAGTGGCACTGCTATGGCGGCCGCATCCGTTAATTCAGGCTACAGTTT
>JAAUZS010000138.1 GCA_014804495.1 Lachnospiraceae bacterium | reverse complement strand
GCTATTTCGCTGATTGCTTTCTTTGAATTGACGAAAGCGACGGGCGTGCACACGAAGGGAAAGAAGATAAACGGTCTGGAAATAGCAGGGATTGTTCTAATCGTGCTTTATTATGCAGGATTGTATATAAGTATGTCGCGGCTTCAGGTGAATCATTTAGTGTACGAATCCATATTCTTTAAGATGAATGGGTTTGATGGGTCTTTAATATATTTTGTGCTGACATTCAGTATTGTAATGTTTTTCATTGTTTTTATGCTTGTATATGTATTCAGCTTTCCGAAATTCAAAGCAGGAGAAGTAATGGCAGGCTTTTTTGAGATTATATATGCACCTGTCCTTTTGTCATTTCTCTTTATTATAAGGGAAAGCTGGCAGCATGGATTCTATTTGGTGTGGTTAGTATTCTTATGCTCATGGGGGAGTGATACCTGCGCTTATTGCGTGGGCGTTCTGTTCGGAAAGCATAAGATGGCGCCGAAGTTAAGTCCCAAGAAATCAATAGAGGGAGGAATCGGCGGAGTAGTTGGAGCAGCGCTTTTNTTTGGNNTGTANACTTATTTNGTAATNAATCCNTTNTCNNCNGAGNANATTNAGATGGATCTTATCGGNGCNATGTGCCTTGGAGCGNTNGGNGCNCTGGTTTCAATGATAGGNGATTTGGCNGCGTCNGCGATTAAGAGGGATTATGAAATTAANGANTACGGAAANNTGATTCCNGGACANGGCGGNATTATGGANCGTTTNGANAGNGTTATTATNGTNGCGCCNNTTATATTNTTNGGNTTGGNNTTGATTAAATAGTTTAACTTTTTAACAGCCTTAAGAGAGGAGCATAGCCATTAGAATGAAGAAAATCGCAATTTTGGGTTCCACAGGTTCTATTGGAACNCAGACGCTTGAAATAGTCAGAAATAATACGGATTTGGAAGTTGTCGGTATGGCAGCGGGAAGCAATGTGGAACTTATGGAGAAACAGATAAGAGAGTTCCACCCGAAAAAAGTCGCCATGTGGAGTGAAGAAGCGGCATCGGATTTATCCGTCAGGGTTGCGGATACGAATACAAAGGTAGTAAGCGGTATGGAAGGACTGCTGGAAATCTCTGTAATGGATGAGATGGAAGTCTTGGTGACCGCTATTGTGGGAATGATTGGAATAAGGCCGACGATTGCCGCTATAGAACATGGCAAAACGATTGCACTTGCCAATAAAGAGACTCTTGTTACCGCCGGGCATATCATAATGCCGCTTGCGGCAAAACATGGGGTATCAATTCTGCCCGTAGACAGCGAGCACAGCGCTATTTTCCAGTCCATGCATGGAGAAAACCGTGAGAGGGTCAGTAAGATAATACTTACGGCGTCAGGNGGTCCNTTCCGTGGNAANACGAAAGAGGAACTGGGGAGTATGACAATGGAGGATGCCTTGAAGCATCCAAACTGGTCTATGGGNAAAAAGGTGACGATTGATTCCGCTTCACTTGTGAATAAAGGTCTGGANGTCATGGAAGCAAGCTGGTTATTTGATGTCCCGNTAGAGCAGATTCAGGTGGTGGTGCATCCGCAAAGCATCATCCATTCAGCGGTAGAATACGTAGANGGCGGTATNATGGCACAGCTTGGAATGCCNGATATGAAGCTNCCGATTCANTATGCATTGTTTTATCCGGACAGAAGACCGATGTCAGGAAAAAGGGTGGACTTTTTNGATATTGCGCAGCTTACTTTTGAAAAACCGGATACCGAGACGTTTANAGGTCTTAAGTTAGCTTATGAGGCGGCAAGGAGAGGCGGCAGCATGCCTACGGTATTTAATGCGGCAAATGAAATGGCGGTTGCGGCATTTTTACAAAAGAAAATCGGTTTNCTTCAGATTCCGGAAATAATCGGGGAATCTATGGAGCATCATAAGGTAATAGAGAACCCTTCTGTAGAGGAAATATTGCAGACAGAAGCGGAAACATATGAATATATAAAGCAGGTGATGAAGTGATTATAAAAATTATTTTATTTTTNATTATNTTNGGGATAGTAGTTATATCNCATGAGTTCGGNCATTTTCTTATCGGAAAAAGGAACGGTATCCGNGTTGTGGAATTTGCNGTAGGTATGGGACCGACGCTGTTTTCCTTTCAAAAGGGCGAGACCAAGTATTCATTGAAACTNCTTCCGCTTGGCGGCGCGTGTATGTTCGATGGAGAAGACGGAGTTTCGGAAGAAGATGGGGTTATAGATGAGCATTCTTTTATCAGGGCTAANGTCTGGGCGAGGATAGCGACAGTATTTGCTGGGCCGTTTTTTAATTTTCTGCTTGCATTTGCTTTTTCGCTTATAATGGTTGCATTTAACGGCTCGGACAGACCGGTGGTACAGCAGATTATGGAGGATTCTGCGGCACAGGAAGCAGGTATACTTGCCGGCGACGAGATTCGGCGCATTAACGGAGAAAGAATCCGTATATACCGTGAGGTGAGCCTGATATCTGCCNTAAACCAAGGTGAACCTATGGAAATNGAAATAGAGCGGAACGGTGAAATTAAAAATGTGACGCTGACACCTTTATATAATGNCGAAGACGCCAGATATTATATCGGGNTGCGTGGTTCGGGTGAGTTTATCAAATGTAATCCNGCACAGGTATTTCAATATGGTATTTATGAGGTGCGGTATTGGGTAAAGGCGACTTACAAGAGTNTGTTTATGCTGATTCAGGGCAGGGCGAAGAAGGAAGATGTGTCAGGTCCTATCGGTATGGCACAGTTCGTAGGTGAAACTTATGATGAAGCGAAGACTTATGGNGTTTCGACGATTATCTTTACGATGATGAATATTGTGATTCTGCTGTCAGTGAATCTCTGNATATTTAATCTGCTGCCGATTCCTGCGCTCGACGGAGGAAGATTAGTGTTCATGATTCTTGAAGTTATCCGTGGTAAGCCGATTCCGCCGGAAAAAGAGGGAATGGTGCATTTCGCCGGACTGGTGGCACTGATGATTCTGATGGTGTTTGTAATGTATAATGATATTGCGAGGATTTTCAGGTAAATGAAAGTAACAATAATACATGGTCAAAGCCATAAAGGTTCCACATATAATATTGCAAGACGGCTGGCAAAAAAACTGACAGGTGAAGTGGAAGAATTTTTTCTGCCGAAGGATTTCGGGGAGTTTTGTATTGGTTGTACTAACTGCTTTGGAGTTTCTGAAACAAAGTGTCCTCATTATGAAAAGTTATCTCCGATTACACAGTCAATGGATAATGCAGATGTGATTATATTGGCAAGTCCTGTTTATGTATATCATTCAACAGGC
Organism: Lachnospiraceae bacterium; assembly: GCA_014804495.1. Lineage (GTDB taxonomy): Bacteria > Bacillota > Clostridia > Lachnospirales > Lachnospiraceae > UBA3282. Next base: position 10,717 of record JAAUZS010000138.1, on the reverse strand, counting down.
GCCATGAAAGCTTTTCTTGACCATTACGGCTGGCGTTGGATGGTACACCGTCCGGAGGAAAAAATGTTTTCTAAACAGGCTGTCTGCATATCCACAGCTGCCGGTGCCGGAATGAAAAGCACGAATTGTGATATGGCTCACAGCACTTTATTTTGGGGAATTGCCAAAACTTATAAATTTGGTGCAGCCGTGATGGAAACTTCATGGGACAGAGTCAGTTCCAGGAAGAAACAGAAGATAGAAAAGAAACTTGATTTGCTGGCAAAGAGAATAACGAAAAAGCAAGGTCACGTAAAACCATCAGCTAAGACAAAGATAATTTTTTCCATTATGCGTCAAATGCAGAAACATGGGTTTAACGAGGCGGATATGGATTATTGGAAAGCTAAAGGCTGGACTGGGAAAAAACGTCCGTGGAAATAGGTTAAGGGTAAGATTAATCACAAGTGTTTATGTTTGTAATGGGAGGTGTTGATACAAAGTTACCAATCACCCCCCTTTATTTTTGGATATATTGTATTCTTGTCAAAAGATGAAATTTGGGTTATTATTTCGATAACAGAAAATTCTAAGAGTAATTTTTTCGGTAAAAATTCTTAAAGATCTTTGCATATTTCATTGCGTATATCAAAGAAACATTAGTTAAAGTACGATTTTATATGTAGAAAAGATGCTGTTGGAAAATTGCATATTTTAGAAGGTAAAGGATGGCGATATTGTGTATTATGACGCAAGTATATACTGGAATAAAGGAACCACAAGCGATATAAATCAGGATTCGTTGGTTTTGATGCAGGCACTGACCTATAAGGGGAGAGTTTTGCTGGCAGCAGTCTGCGATGGCATGGGTGAGATGGGAGAATTTGCAAGCGGTTATCTGACACAGGAACTTACAACATGGTTTGAGGACGGATTGCTTGACGCACTTTGCAGGAAGAATCCGCTATGTGCAATCAGGCGTTTCGTAGAACGAAAAGTCTATAGTGTACAGTGCAGAATGCATGAATATGCTGATAATTGCGGTCAAAATTTGGGAACAACTTTGTCAATGCTGATTCTCTGGGAGAAAAAATATATGCTATGGCATCTGGGCGACAGCAGAATTTACTGCCTCTCTCCATGTAAGAATGCTAAAATTCGCATGAAGGGGATAGGGAATACGAAGGAAATAAAGAAAATGAATGAATTTGAAAAAGCAAATGAATCGGAAGAATCTGAAAAATATATAGGAAGTGAGGGATTTTTTTTACCTGACTTTGAGACAGGAACAATAAAAATCGGGGACGCATTCCTGCTTTGTTCAGATGCATTCGTACGAAGAATGACCGATGAGGAAATAACCGGAGTATTTGCTCATGCGAAAATAACAGAGGAAATATGTAAAAGAAGACTTAGGGAAATCGGAGAAGCAGCTATACGCCGGGGAGAACGTGATAATATGTCGGCTGTCTATGTGAGAGCATATGCACATGGAAGAATTGATGTAGGACATATAAAGGAAGTGTGGGAAATGCGAAGGAAATATGTAAAAAGGAAGCATAAGGATGCGGGAATTATTTATGGATAACGCTAAAGTTCTGGCAGGAAAATATGAGTTGTTGGAACAGATTGGCGAGGGCGGATGCAGCATAGTATATCTGGCGTGGGACAGGCATATTGAGAGGCATGTTGCCATAAAGGCACAGAAAGAACCGGAGCAAGATTTATCAGAAGAAATTTTAAGAAACGAGATGGAGAATCTAAAAGAACTGAGTCATCCTATGCTGCCCGCGGTGTATGACTTTTTCCGGGAAGATAGATGGTATCTGGTGATGGAATACATAGATGGTGATAGTTTACATAACTTCATTAGTCAAGAAGGAAGACTTTCGGAAAAGCTTTCGTGTGAATGGGCGGAGCAGATTTTGGGATTGCTTTCTTACCTGCATGGACATAAGCCCCCAATAATTTATCGGGATTTAAAGCCTGCGAATATTATGGTATGTACGGATGGAAGACTAAAAGTGGTGGATTTCGGAACGGCTTTTTGTGTCAGGTACGATTATGACGGTAACGCTTCGGAAAAGATAGCCGGCACTATGGGTTATGCGGCGCCGGAACAGCTTTTAACAGGCGAAGCAGGCCGTGTAGCGGATGAAAGGAGCGATATCTATAATTTTGGCGCTACGCTGTACCATATGCTGACAGGTTGTGCTCCGCCAGCTAAAATACACGGATGTTTGTCTGCAAGAAAGGTGGATTCGTCCCTGACACAGAGTATAGACCGGATTGTACAAAAATGCACTGCAATAGACCCATCTATGCGCTATCAGTCAGTGGAAGACATAAAAAGGGATTTGGAAAAGATAAAATATAATGACAGACAGAAAAAGACTACTATTCTACGCAGGATAGAAAGGAAAGTATGGCTGACGGATAAAAAAGCAGCCGGACTTTTTGGAATAGGTATATTGCTCACCGGTATATTTATAAGCGGCTTTACGGTTCAGGTAAAAGGGCAGGAAGCGGCTTTACCTGTTACAGTATACAATAAGCAGGGGCAGAAACTTGTCATACGCTACGACAGCGTTTACAAAGTAGAAGGCAGCCTTGTGTTTGAACTTGAAAAAAAGCTGTTTGCAGGAGATGACATGCGCGAATTGAGCATCAGTTTGACGAATATCGAGACGGGAGAGAAGCAGGAGCGGATTTTTTACTTACAGGGAGCGGGGACGTATACTGCCAGCCCTGCTCAGAAGTAGACGTGACGATATTAAACATAAAACTGAAAACAGCTTTTCTAATTATTGTGTTTAGTGTAAAATAGTATATAGGAAAAATTATGGTATTACCTATCGTGAAAGGAGCACAATAATGCATCGCCAACACACCAAAACAGTTAAAATCGGAGACCGTCTGATCGGCGGCGGCAATCCCATATTAATTCAGTCCATGACTAACACAAGAACAGATGATGTTGAAGCCACAGTAAGGCAAATACTGCAATTGGAGAATGCAGGATGTGAAATTATCCGTGCCACCGTACCGACTATGGAAGCTGCACTGGCTATAAAGGAGATTAAGAAGCAGATACATATTCCGCTCGTAGCAGATATTCATTTTGATTATAAGATGGCTATAGCCGCTATGGAAAACGGTGCAGACAAAATTCGCATAAATCCGGGAAATATCGGAAGTACCGAGAAGGTAAAAGCTGTAGTNGAGGCAGCAAAGGAGAGGAATATTCCAATNAGGGTAGGCGTGAACAGCGGNTCGCTGGAAAAAGAACTGATAGANAAATATCATGGNGTGACAGCGGAAGGAATCGTAGAGAGCGCACTGGATAANGTTAAGCTTATAGAAGATATGGGATATGACAACCTTGTCATAAGTATTAAGTCATCAGATGTCATGATGTGNATTAAGGCGCATGAAATTTTNGCNGAGAANACTTNCNATCCGCTGCATGTGGGNATNACAGAGTCAGGAACANTACTTAGCGGGAATATCAAGTCCGGAATAGGGCTTGGNNTCATATTATATCAGGGAATAGGCGATACGATACGTGTATCACTTACTGGCGACCCTGTAGAGGAGATTAAGTCNGCCAAGCTGATTCTTCGNACATTAGGACTGCGTCAGGGNGGTATAGAGGTGGTTTCATGCCCGACATGCGGCAGAACCCGAATTGANTTGATNGGACTGGCNAATCAGGTAGAAGCAATGGTAGCNGACATCCCTCTGGATATTAAAGTGGCTGTCATGGGCTGCGCCGTCAACGGACCGGGAGAAGCAAAAGAGGCTGATATAGGAATAGCCGGCGGCGACGGAGAAGGCCTGCTGATAAANCNCGGCGAGATTGTAAAGAAGGTTCCTGAAGCAGAGCTTCTTAACACGCTTAAGGAAGAACTATTGAATTGGAAAAGTANAGAATAATANTTCAATNNCCAGAACATATAGNNAAAACAGAAAATTTACTTCGTAAATTATCTGTACAAAATAAGGTGCGATTTCNCTTGCGGTGAGNACCNTATTTTGTTTATGTTNNCTANGTTCGTGACCAATGANATTNATANGAAAGGCATGANNANATTATGTCGAAAAAATTTTTTGAAGTTTTTCCAACNNTAAAACTTGATACCGGAATAGAAGATTTATTTGANCAGGTCNTGGTCGANAAGGTTTCTGCGACCAAGAGGAAGGACTTCTTAAGGATATATATTTCCTCNGACAGANTGATTCAGAANGAAGATGTGCTAAAAGTAGAGCGTGAGATGAAGAATCAGTTTTTTCCGAATGCGANCATGACTATCCGCATATATGAAAGGTATAATCTTTCCACGCAATACAATCCTGAGAAGCTCATGAATATTTATCGTGACAGNATTNTNTTNGAACTGCGGGANTATTCTCCGATAGAGTATAATCTTTTTAAAAACGCCGACATTGAATATCCATCCGACAATCAGATTNTGCTGACAATAGAGGACTCTGTTATAGGAAAGGAAAAAGCNGAAGANCTGNTGCGCATACTNGAGAAAATCTATAATGANCGNTGCGGTATGTCCGTGGAAATACTGGCGNCTTATAAAGAACGNAAGACGAGTAAAAATGAAGAGAATGAGCAGAGATTTGCAAGACAGATTGCGGAGATTTCTGCGAGGTCAGGTTATGGAACGGGAAGCGGAGATTCGGCAGAGGAGATAAATAAGGCAGATGAAATGAATAGTATATCCGCTGGATTGACTGATTCAGTCAAAAATGATGCTGCTAAGGATTTATCAGGAAGTTCAACAGGAAGTATGTCAGGGAGCATGGAAAAGCAAGGCTCTGGCAGTCAGGGTAAACCCTTTAAAAAGGGCAGAAACGAAGGCGGTAACTTCAAAAAGCCGATTAAACGCTCCGACAATCCTGACGTTATTTACGGCAGGGATTTTGACGACGAAGCAATCCGTATGGATGAGGTTATAGGAGAAATAGGCGATGTCGTTGTACGCGGCAAGATTTTGAATCTTGATAAACGTCCGATCAAGAATGAAAGAACCATTTTAATTTATGATATTACGGATTTCACCGATACCATGACGATAAAGCTTTTTGCGACTGATGAGCAGGTAGATGAAATCACGGGTAAAATGAAGCCCGGCGCCTTTGTTAAGTTAAAAGGGCTGGCGATGATAGATAAGTTTGACCATGAGCTGACAATAGGCTCTGTTTATGGTGTGAAAACGATTCCGGATTTCACGACTTCACGCTCAGATACCGCTATGCATAAACGTGTAGAACTGCACTGCCATACCAAGATGAGCGATATGGATGGTGTATCGGAAGCCAAGGATATCGTTAAGAGAGCTTATAAATGGGGACATAAGGCAATTGCGATTACAGACCACGGCGTATTGCAGGCTTATCCCGATGCCAACCATGTCTGGGAGGATTTGTGGAAAGCGGAAAAAGCCAAGCGAAAAGAAGAAGGCGATGAAGATCCGGATAAGCAGGACTTTTTCAAAGTCATATACGGCGTGGAAGCATACCTTGTAGACGATTTAAAGGAAATTGTTACTAATGATAAGGGACAGGATTTAAAGGGGACATTCGTTGTATTCGATATAGAGACCACAGGATTTTCCCCAATTAATAACAGAATCATAGAAATCGGAGCCGTAAAAGTGGTCGATGGAGAAATTACGGACAGGTTTTCTTCTTTCGTAAATCCTGACGTACCGATTCCTTTTAGAATTGAACAGCTTACGGGTATAAATGACAATATGGTACTGGACTCGCCACAGATTGATGTAGTTTTGCCGCAGTTTCTTGAGTTTTGCCAAAACTCTACCCTAGTGGCACACAATGCGTCTTTTGATATGAGTTTTATCATAGAGAACTGTAATAGACTTGGAATAGCCAATGATTTTACATATGTAGATACTGTGGGGATTGCCAGAGTCCTGCTTCCCGATCAGGCGAAGCATACCTTGGACGCGGTAGCGAAAACTATGGGAGTGTCGCTTGAGAACCATCACCGCGCAGTAGACGACGCTGAGGCTACTGCGGAGATTTTCGTTAAGTTCATTAAATTGCTTGAAGAAGATGGAAAAGATACGCTTAAGAAAGTTAATGCGTTGGGAGAATCCAATCCGGATATTGTAAAAAAACTGCCTACCCACCATGCGATTATTCTGGCAAAAAATAATGTGGGGAGGATGAATCTGTATCGACTGGTATCGGAATCCCACTTAAATTATTTCGCCAGAAGACCGAGAATCCCCAAAAGTCTTTTGCAAAAGCACAGGGAAGGTCTGATACTCGGAAGCGCATGCGAAGCAGGCGAATTGTATCGTGCCCTGATAGAAGAGAAGTCAGATACGGAAATTGCCAGACTGGTGAGTTTTTATGATTATCTGGAAATCCAGCCGCTGGGCAATAATAAGTTTATGATAGAATCGGAAAAACTTCCGAATATTACTTCCATGGAGGATATAAAGGAGCTCAACCGCAGGATAGTAAAACTGGGCGAGGAATTTCATAAGCCTGTAGTGGCTACCTGCGACGTACATTTCCTTGACCCTGAGGATGAAATTTACCGCCGTATTATTATGGCAGGGCAGCATTTTGCGGATGCGGATGACCAGGCGCCTCTTTTCCTTAGGACTACGGAAGAAATGCTTGAGGAATTCTCTTATCTTGGCAGTGATAAGGCGCAGGAAGTTGTCGTAACCAATACGAATATGATTGCTGATATGATAGAATCCATGTCTCCGGTGCGTCCGGATAAGTGTCCGCCGGTCATTGAGGACAGCGACAAGGTTCTTACCGATATATGCTATAAAAGGGCGCATGAGTTATATGGCGAAGAACTTCCTGAGATTGTGGAAGCCCGCCTTGAACGGGAGCTTAATTCCATCATCTCCAACGGATTTGCGGTAATGTATATCATTGCGCAGAAACTTGTGTGGAAATCGATTGAGGACGGATATCTGGTAGGTTCGAGAGGTTCGGTAGGNTCATCTTTTGTAGCNAATATGGCGGGAATTACAGAGGTTAATTCATTAAGCCCNCATTATCTGTGNCCGAANTGCCATTATTATGANTTTGATTCTGATGAAGTCAANGCTTTCAGCGGAGGNGCAGGCTGCGATATGCCNGATAANAACTGTCCGGTGTGCGGAACNCCNCTTAGNAAAGAAGGGTTNGATATTCCGTTNGAAACNTTCCTTGGCTTNAAGGGTGANAANGAGCCNGATATTGATTTGAACTTTTCAGGAGANTATCAGAGTAAGGCTCATAAATATACNGAGGTTATTTTCGGGGCAGGNCAGACNTTCCGNGCAGGAACAATCGGCACNCTGGCGGATAAGACTGCTTTTGGTTATGTGAANAATTACTATGAAGAGCGCGGNCATAAGAAAAGAACATGTGANATNAACCGNATCGTTTCNGGNTGCACNGGTGTCAGGAGAAGTACGGGNCAGCATCCGGGCGGAATCGTCGTACTTCCGGTAGGTGANGATATCAACTCNTTNACNCCNGTACAGCANCCCGCNAATGATATGAAGACNGATATCGTTACGACGCATTTTGATTATCATTCNATTGACCANAATCTTNTGAAACTTGATATTCTNGGNCATGATGATCCTACNATGATTCGTATGCTGCAGGATTTGACCGGAATAGACCCGACCGAGATTCCGTTGGACGATAAAGGCGTTATGTCACTGTTTGCATCNACNGAGGCGCTTGGCATTACGCCGGAGCAGATTGGCGGCTGCAAACTGGGCTGTCTTGGCGTGCCTGAGTTNGGTACGGAGTTTGCCATGCAGATGGTTATTGACGCCAAGCCGAAATGCTTTACAGACCTTGTGCGTATTGCGGGTCTGGCTCACGGAACCGANGTGTGGCTCGGCAATGCCCAGACCTTGATTGAAGAGGGAAAAGCGACCATNTCNACNGCAATCTGNTGTAGGGATGATATCATGATTTATCTGATTCAGATGGGAGTAGACCCTGCNCTTTCTTTTACAATNATGGAAAGTGTACGTAAGGGNAAGGGNCTTAAACCCGAATGGGAAGAAGCNATGANNGCNCANAACGTGCCGGACTGGTATATATGGTCATGTAAAAAAATCAAGTACATGTTCCCNAANGCNCATGCNGCGGCTTATGTNATGATGGCGTGGCGNATTGCTTACTGNAAAATNAATTANCCGCTNGCTTATTATGCTTCATTTTTCAGTATCCGNGCATCAGGNTTTTCATANGAGATGATGTGTCAGGGAAGAGAGCATTTAGANAGCGTNATGGCTGATTANAAGCNCAGAAGCGACGAGCTNACNCAAAAAGAGCAGGANTCNTATAANGATATGAAAATNGTNCAGGAAATGTATGCAAGAGGCTTTGAATTTGAGCCGATTGATATTTTTNCCGCAAAGTCCAGACTGTTTCAGGTAATGGATGACAAAAAGATAATGCCCGCCCTAAAAAGCATTGACGGTCTNGGAGAAAAAGCGGCGGATGCGATAGTGGAGGCGGCGAAGGATGGNCCGTTNNTGTCNAAAGATGATTTCCGCCAGCGCACGAAGGTATCTTTNACGATTATAGAGCAGATGGATAGTATGGGACTGCTGGGGGATTTGCCGGAGTCGAATCAGTTGAGTTTGTTTGATTTTGCGATGTGATGAAGGGATAAANGTAGANATGAAAAAGTACAGTTTCAGTNTGACNAAAAAGGAAATANTNGAATACAGTGTAATAGCGGTATTNGAGCAGATGCGTCTGCAGCTTGNTACATGGCTTGGGCTGTTGGCAATCAGTATTTTGGAGTCTTTGGTGGTTCACTGGCTCGGATTATTTTTTGNGGTATTTATTATTGGGCTGATGGCTTCCATGATATGCCGGAGCTATACTTTTGCGAAAAAGAATCTGTATGAAAAGACGCGGACGATGTGGGTAGAAGACGGTCTGTTAAAAGTAGATGGCGAAGTATATGGGGAAATGCCATGTAAAANCATTCAGGTAATCAAAAAGACAAGGAATCTGCTGATGCTTGGAATCTATCAGGCGAAGAAAAGATTGGCATGGTATACTATGCCGCTTAGGGTATTTTCAGACGGGCANGATATGGATGAGTTTTTGAAAATGATACAGTTTCCGATGGCGTCATACGGACAGGATATTTATACCATGCCCGTAGAAAATAAGAAAGAGGATACTAATGANGAAAATGCTNATGAAGANAATACTGATGGGAATGAACTTTTTCATTTCTCTTTCTGGATTAACGAGGAAAAATGGGAGAGAATTCTTCTTGATACTACAGAGATTATCCGTTCGGGAGTTTTGGGTGCCTCCAAGAAAAGTAAGGTCATTTGGGCTATANTGGGCNTAGATTTTGTGATTTTTNTATGCGGATGTATCTTTAAAACAGACCATATACTTCTGTCGGTTCTTTTTATGACGTTGCTGGTTNTACTTGCATTGGCAAATGTTGCTATGACTGACCCAAAGAAGCGTATAAAAAAACANTTGAANAAAGGGCTTATGCAAAATGACGTTTACGGAGAATGGCAGGTTTNAATCANTGAAACAGGTGTNACGTGGAACGGNCCNNTACANGGTAAAACTACGATGCNGTGGGATAAGTTTTCNTGGATGGTTGAGACNGAATCCGCTTTTTATCTTTTTTGGAATGATAAAAGACATTTTGTAATGATATTAAAGGAATGCCTTGGAAGTTATGAGCGGGCGGAGGCACTGAAGCAGCTATGCGCACAAAAAAATATAGCTGTTATAATGGGGAAAAAGGTGAAATACATACCAAATTGGATATTTATCCTGNTGATGGTTGTTCTGATTGTATTATATCTGTTTTGTAGTATCTGGCTTCCATTAAGGGATGGCAGAAGTAGTGTACAGGAAAATGTTCAGGATTTTAGCCCCATATATTACTACCAGTCAGAAGAGTTCAATCCGGCAGATTATCCGACATATGTGCCGATTGATAAGCAGGTAGAGGTTCTTAAGTCACATGGGCTTACAGTATCAGAAAGGAGTGTGGAAGCAGCTAAGGATACCATGAATGAGTATGAACACATGCGTATCTATGTGGAGGGATATCCGTATACATGGCTTTTGACGCAGATGGGCGCGCCTGATTATAATGATGAATGGGAAATTACAGGATATTTTGATGAAGTGTCCTGATTTGACTTTGAAGGTTTTGATATCAGTACCGATTACATAATGATACTTGAGGGGATGATGGCGTTAGCTCCGCAAAGCGCCATAAGCAGCGTGACAAACATCAGTGAGGATACGACGAATGTAGACTGGGATAAGGGCAGCGGCAGCATCGAGGTTTCTTTGGAATGGAACGGACAGGAATATACATGGGATATGGATATGTATTATGACTGGATAGATGAGGATGTTTTAAAAATACTTAACAGCCTGCTTGAACAAACGGATGAAGAAGAGCGTTTCTATGTAACAGGCGATGACGGGCAGGGTGCCATTGTATTTTATTGCAGTAAGGAATGGGCTGAAGAGTTTCAAAATGCAACGTGGCTGGAAATGTCTGAATGTAGATGAAAATTTTGTAGCATCTATTCTTGGATTGATAATCGATGTATCCTGATAGACTTTATGTTATGAATATGGTATATTAATCTTGTAGGAGGAGTAAGTGTATGGATGGTGAAACTAAAATGATGTTTAATACCATTATAGAAGAAATGGG